>JAISZW010000143.1 GCA_031284445.1 Candidatus Methanovirga basalitermitum
ATTGATACCAATCCTAAAAGTAAATTTAAGACAGTTGTGAGGTTATTGGAATATTTTAGCTCTGTTCATGGGGAATAAAGTAATATGAGGAAAAACTCCACAAAAATTTACACCCTCTTTTTACCAAAAAATTCATCTGAATTGAATCCAATAGAAGACCTTTTGGAGATATTATAAAAAAGAAAGTCTCTAATAAATTTGTGAAAAGCAAAAAATGGCTTGGAGAAATTTATACTTCTTCATTTTATGAAAATGTGGATAGTTTATCTCTTTATGAAAATTGGTTAAATGAGTTTATACCATGTGATAAAAGTTAGGTAAAATACTATATATGTGATTTGATAATTTCAATGCTAAAAATTTGGTGTTACACTATAATGTTTTGAAAAATATGTCCTCATTAGCTCTAATATGGTTTAAAACTGTTTGTCTATAACTTGCTCTATAACCTGAATAATTCTATTATCTCAACAATTTTTTCTGAAGGAATATCATGGACTAATTTAGGTTTTAAAGCATGTATTGGTTACTGAATTAAGCATAAGGATCCATACATGTAAGTTTTCTGTAGTACGTCTTCTTACAATTTGGGCAAATGTATTTTTGCTTTCTAAAATTGTTAAAATTATTGATTAGAACTTGATTTGATCCGTTTCGATTGAGTTTCCTACAATATTGGGCATTTAATATCCAGGTAAAAGTATCGAATTTCAAAGTCGTATTCTCTCATTTCGAAGTTGTGGGATTAATAAAGGATTCACTATATTTTTCAAATAACATATTCCATTTTCAAAAAATAGACAAGATTTAAATACATCATTTAACATATCCAAATTGGTGATATTGTTTTTATCATACATAATAATATACACCATTTACTAATATAGTAAAGAACTTAATTTTTGGCACTAAACTTCCTGGTTTATTTATTAATATGATCTGATAGTTTTGATGCTAAAAATTTGGTGCTACACTTAAAATGTTATTAGTGAAAATTTGGACAGTCCTTTTAAAATGGTACGAATGGTAATGTAAAGATTGGATCTGTTTGATGTTGATTTGTATAGTGATATATTTAAAAATACTCACTAAGTAAAACTAAGAGAGATATTCTATGGATTATGAAATGAAACTTCCAAATGGTGTTGGAGAGAAAGTGCTCGCAGATACAATTAATAACTTTGATGTTAATTTAGAACATACTGAATTTGGTCCTAAGTTAATTGGAAGCATAGAAGAATTAGAAAATGCTAAGGATTTTATTGTAAAGGCTCTCAATGAAAGACTTCAAGACTTTGAAAATAAAGTTGGTGATGATAAAAGATGATAGGTTACTTAGACAAACATTTCTAAATTAAAAAAGAAAAATATTTTTTTTTTTTTTTATTTGAATTGATTTTTCTCAATAAAATCCTTAATTTTACAACTCATACATGTATTTGATGAAGAAGGCTCCCCACATCTACCACAATCCTTAGGTATAGTATTATTTGGCTTAATATTAAATATTTCCTTAAATGAATTCATTATATTCTGTTTAGTCCCCGAATAATCAGATTCAATTTGATTTAGGAAAGTTTTTGTCTTTCCTCTAAGTGAGAAACTTGAGTAAGGACATTCATCAAGATGAACAGGTATCTCATTTATAACCACCCATGTTCCAACATTTTTCTCAGATATATCCCATAATGGTTTTATTCTTGGTACAAGTTTTGGATGAATTTTATCAGAGATTGGACCGAATTTTGAAAACTTTAAAATATCTGCTCTTGAGAAAGTCATAAGGTAAGATTGTATTTCATCATCCATATTATGACCTGTAGCTATTTTATCGGCTCCAATCTCATAAGCTGTTTTGTTTAATATGTTTCTCCTAAAAACTCCACAAGGAATGCATGCACTTTTAAAATAATGGTATATATCATCAAGTGCATATCCAAACTCTTCTTTAAAAGACTTTTCAATATATTTAACACCTAATTTTTTCGTTGTTTTTCTTGCAGTTTCAATCCCATGATTTCTATAATTTTTAATTCCTTCATCAACTGAAATAGCTGCAATATCAAAGTCAATGAATTCTTCATTGTTTTTAAAATATGATAGAGCATGTAAAGTTAAAACACTATCTTTCCCTCCTGATAATGCAATAGCTATTAAGTCTCCTTCTTCAATAAGATTGTATTCAGTTATTAACTTTCTTATATTTGAAAATATTTTTTCATTGAATGTTTTCTTATTAACTATAGTCATTATATCACATTTTAATTCTAAAATCGCAATTAAGGAAAGATAAGAACAAATTTTTTCATGTTCATCTCTTAGAAAGTCTAAAATGATGAAAAAAGATAAGAAAAAATTAAACAATAAAGCAATAGTATAATTAATATCTATTGTCAAATATACGAGTAGATTTCTTTTCATTTCTAGGTAAATCCTTAAAATCAGCAGTAATTACCTTAGGAGTGAATCATAATTTATTTTTAAAATTATTTATTACTTCCTTTTATATTTTTTTAATATCTTCTTTATCATTAAGTGTAGTCTCAAAAAATAAAGTTAATATATCTTTTCCATTTAAAATGGTCGATTATAAAATTCGCTATTGGCATGTTTAACACTTTTCTGAATCTTTTTTAGAGGTTCATGACTCATATCCACAATATCATCCTTTATTTTTGTGTTTGACGGCTTTTTTATGATTAATTAAGTTGTCACTAAATACAAAACATGTTTATATTTCTGATATATAATACATATATGCCTAAGATTACATAAAACTATTCGTGCCATGAAATACTCATGAATTGAACTAATTTCACGATGTGATTAAATTGGTGATCTATGCTATTTAATGGAAAGTTTCCAAGATTTTTTTTATTCATTGTTTTCAGTTGAGTTGGGCTTGATGATTAGTTATTATGGAATGAAAGCAATTTTACTGTTGCAGATGGTTTATTAGATGCCTAATGGAGGATTTGGAATTGAAGAACACGAAATAGCTTCAATGCCCATATGGATTAATAACATTCATGTTAGGTATCATAGGATTTATATAATTGATAGATTGTTAGAACCTTATTATGTTACTTTTTATGGATTTATAGTAATAATGTCTGCTCATACAACTTTAAACATAGTTTCTGGGATGAATGGCTTGTTTATCAAATTTGGAAATAAAAATATTTAAATTGATAATATATCAAATTAGCAAAAATAAATTCAAAATTCTTTAAAGCAATAGATTTAAATTAAGTTATTAATTATAAAAATTTTTTATACCACTAATTATAGTAAAAAAAAATTATAAAATGAATATAAAAAATTTTAGGTGAGTGTTAAATAAGATGAAAATAATCTGTTCAAGTGAAGAATCTCTTCATCGACCTGAAACATTTAGATGGAGAGAGAGAATGAAATTATTAGACCCAATCGGTGATTTCATTGTTGTCCTTCCTTGTAGTATGAGAAAACCTTATTCAAGATCCAAATCCCATCAAATATTTAAAAAATATACAAAATATTATCAAGAACTAATCATAACCTCCCCTTTTGGAATCTGTCCAAGAGAATTAGAGTCAACATTTCCAATACAATCTTATGATGTTCCAGTTACTGGTGATTGGAGTTTTGAAGAGAGAAAAATAGCTAGTGAACTTCTTAAATATTATGTGGGTGATAGGACTGTTGTTGCTAATGTGTCTGGTGGTTATAAAGAGGTCTGTAGAGAATATCTTGATAACTGCATATACACTTGTAAAGATGGCAAACCAACATCCTTTGAATCCATTTATAATTTAAGAGAAGAACTTAAAAGATTCCCAAAATTAAATAAAAGAGATAGATTGTTACATGAATTAAGGTCAATAGCTATTTATCAATTTGGAGGCAATGGAATTAAGTTTATTCCTGATGATGTATCAATAAAGGGAAGATATCATAGAAAACTCTTATCAGATAAAAGACAATTCGCTCTTTTAAATGCAGATACAGGATTATACTCTTTAACCCTTAAAGGTGGAGAAATATTAAAAAACCTTTCTCTTAAAGTTGTTGAAATTAATTTTGATTTAACTACGAACACTTTGTTTTCTCCTGGTGTTGAAAAAGCAGACAACAGTATTATTCCTAAAGACGAAGTAGTCATAGTGCGAAATGACGAAGTGGTAGCCGTTGGAAAAGCCATTTTATCTGGTAGAGAAATGGAAGAGGCGATTAAAGGTGTAGCTATTAAAATTCGGCAAAGAAAGAAGTAATATTATTTTTTATAAATGTTTTGATCAAATTTTGTTTATAAAGTGAACTTAGGAGAATCTTTGATTTTCCGTTTGTTGGCAAAGACAACTTAAAAAACAGGGAATAAGTTTCCTTAAATTCACTTTGTGAATAAATCGAAGAGATTTTTCTCTTTTAAATGAAATGAGAGAGTTAGGAAGCGAAGTTTCCGTTTTTAAAAGTTTGGAGGAATAATGTGTTAAAATGAGACCTTATACTATATTGAATGCAGCTATGACTTTAGATGGTAAAATAGCTACAAAAACAGGAAGTTCAAGAATATCCAACGAAAGGGATGTTGAAAGAGTTCATAAGCTTCGGATGAAACTTGATGGAATTATGGTTGGTATAAACACTATTTTAGTTGATGATCCTAAGTTGACAGTCCGCAAACTGCCAAATGAAGAAACATTTACTCATGAAACATTTACGGAGAAAATAAATCCTGTTAGAGTTGTTGTTGATAGTTATGGAAGAATACCAATCAACTCAAATGTATTAAACTCTGATGCTAAAACAATTATAGCTACATCCAACAAAATATTAAAAAACAGAAAAACTTTTTCATTACTTAAACAGAAGGCTGATGTTTTTATTTGTGGTGAAAAAGAAATTGATTTAAAAAGATTGATGGAGTACTTGTATAGTAAAGGGATTAAAACCCTTATGTTGGAGGGTGGTTCAACACTTAGTTTCTCAATGTTTAAGGAAGGTTTAATCGATGAGGTACGGATTTGCATAGGTCCGATTATTGTAGGTGGTAGTCATGCGAAAACATTAGTGGATGGTGATGGGTTTGCCTTTATGGAAAGTGGTGTTAAACTTAAAATGAAAAATAGTTATTTTTTGGATGAATGTCTAATATTAGAGTATTTTGTTAAAAAATCAAAATAATCATGAAAATATTATTTATTAACATATATATAATCAAAAATATAACAATTGTTAAGATTTATATATAACAAAAATTAATAGTAGATATAATTAAAAATTTTTAAAATAAAAAAAAGTTACGATTTCAACATAATATTAGTTTCCAATGATGAAGAGGATAAAATGCCAAGAACAATTGAAGAAATAAATAAAAAAATAGTTAATGGTGAAGCAAATATTTTCACGGCAGAAGAAATAAAGGATTCGATTAAAAATGAGGGAAAATTAAGTTTTAATGATGTTGATGTGGTAACAACAGGAACCTGCGGGATAATGTCTGGAACAGCAGCTATTTTTCATATAAGTGTTACTAAACCTGGAGTTTTCCAAAAAGCTAGGAAAGTTTATCTTAATGGAGTTCCTGCATTTCCAGGTCCATGTCCTAATGAGTTATTAGGTTCTATAGATCTTATTGTCCATGGAACAGAACATAGCATAAAAAATCATCACTACGGTGGAGGGTTCCTATTTAAAGATATTTTAAATGGTGAAAAGATTGATTTAGAGTTAGAAGCTATTGATGGAGCAAAATTTGAGAAAAAAATAACACTTGAAGATATTCAAAGAGCTCAACTTTTAGGAACAAGAATGGCATTTAAAAACTATACTGCTTTTATAAACCCAAAAAATGATGTTGTCAATTCAATATTCAATGGAATTCCAATGAAAGGAGGTTTTGATCAATTTACATTTTCTGGCTGTGGTGAGTTAAATCCCATACAAAATAATGTAAGTCAGACTTTAATTAAACAAGGAACTAAAATTTTACTTAATGGAGCTAAGGGAATGGTTATAGGTAGTGGTACAAGAAGTTCAGATTTAAAACCTAACTTAATGTTAACAGCAGATATGCTTCAAATGTCTGGAGAATATGTTGGCGGATTTAAAACAGGAGCAGGATCTGAAATTTATGATTCAATAGCTATTCCACTTCCAATACTAAATGAAAAGATATTTAAAGAAGTTCAAATACTAAATAGTGACATACCTCTTACAATAGCTGATATTCATGGAAGACATTTACCATTGTCTGAAACTAATTATGGTGTAGTATGGGACGGTCGTGATGAGAGACCAGCTTTTAACTTCAATAGCTTCAATGAAAAAGATAATGAAAACATTAAAGAATCATGTCCAACGAATGCGATTAATGAAAATGGAACAATTGATTTGGATAAATGTTTTGGTTGTGGATTATGTGTACACCTATCAAAAAATACAACATACACTATGAATATAGGTTCTCTAAATTTTGATATAGATGACAAATCCTTCAATGTTCCTATTACATGCAGACAATCAGATATTCAAAGAGCAAGAAAAATAGCTATTAAATTAAAACAACTTATTGGTGAAGGAGAATTTGAACTTTAGTTGAAAGTTATAATCTATGATTTTTGATCAAACTTTTTTTTAAAAAGTTTGGGGAGAATTTGAACTTTAGTTGAAAGTTATAATCTATAATTTTTGATCAAACTTTTTTTTTAAAAAGTTTGGGGAGAATTTGAACTTTAGTTGAAAGTTATAATCTAAAGTTTGGGGAGAATTTGAACTTTAGTTGAAAGTTATAATCTAAAGTTTGGGGAGAATTTGAACTTTAGTTGAA
>JAISZW010000170.1 GCA_031284445.1 Candidatus Methanovirga basalitermitum
AAGAGCATTTGGAAAGTATGCACCTATGCTTCGTAGGGATTTAAAGGGTATGACAACTCTGGATTCATTAGAATCTAATTACATACCAAGCCCCTTAACTTCAGTTAGGGGTAGATGACTTTATATATAATTCTATGGCACTATCAAAATTTGAATGTCTTATTTTAAAAGATTTCAAATTATATTTTATTAATTAAAGAAAATTATAAATTTTCTAAATTAAAACAAGTTTTAATTATTAAAATAACAATTTAAAATAGATTTATTTCTATAATTATTGGCTAAATAAGACTTATTTCAATTTTATTGCTATTAATAGACCATTCTACAACGATTTTGTTTGTTCCTTTAGATAATGCAACTGTATTGATTAAACCAGGGCATTTATTAATTAGATAAATTCTTTTCATATCTCCATCAGACAGCATGTAATCAAAATAAGCATTTTTAGAGTTGAGATGAATAGTAGTGTCTTTAGGAATATCTGCAAGTACTGTTTTTTTAGATCCAATTCCATTGTAATAGATATTATTTGCTGCCTCAGTAATTTTTACAGCCTCTGATTTTATTTTAAGAATATTCATCATGTCCATGGAATTACTAATTCCAAATTCTAATGCTGGTAATGTAATAGCTATTAAAATTAAAATACTAATGAAAACTATTAGTAGGTATTCAATAGATAGTTGTCCTTTATTATCTTTAATCATACTATAAATCCTAATTTTAATGAATAATCATATTTAAAATATTGATTTTAAAATGATTTTTTTTAGAATAGCTATTATTAGTGAACATATATCTCCAAGTATTATTCCAGTTATAAGACCCATGAATAATGAAGGTCCATAGGGTATTGCGATTTTAACATCTATATTCTCTTCAATTAATTCTCTACTTACTAAGTCTTTTAAGAATTCAACTTCATATTCATCTATTCCAGACGCATGCTTTGAATTAGCTATTAGCTGAATTTTATTTCTTTTTTTGCCTATAGAATAGTATTTTGAATCAGATGTTAAATGAGATCCAGATATTTTCGATTCATTCTCAAAAAATCTTATTTTTAAGCTTTTTAACCTTATTTTAGCTTCCTTTTCAATTTCTTTTGGAATTTGCAAATTTTGTATTATCATTCCTTCTTCTATATTGCTTATAGGTAGAGATATCATTGTTTTATTTAGTAGGAAACTTTTTAAATACTTAAATGTATGTATTAATAATCTTGAAAACACGAAAAGAAATAAACCAATTAAAAGCAATTTGAGCATATTAATCATTTTTATTTCTCCAGTTCTAATATAAACAACTGCAATTGAAGTGGATAAAGACATGATGATTATTTTTAATGACTTTAATCTGAAAATATTGAAAATATAAGTTAACTTTATTAAATTTTTCTGATTGAATCTTGCTTTAACTAAATTTGTAATTTTATCGTCTGTTTTTTTAAGGTTGATTATTGTTAAGTAAAACAATACAAATGGTAAGGATAGAACTATACTATTTAAGAATACAGTTATTGGGAATGGGTAAATAGCTATTATTGGAATAAGAGTATTTAAATAGCTTATATTGATTTTATGAAGTATTGGTTCAAACGGTAGGAAAATAGATATTGCTGTTATTAGTTTTACATCACCTCCACCCCAAAACCCTATTTTCCATAAGTAGTATCCAAATATAAAAGTCATAAGGCCAAAGATCATTGAAAATTCAATATACTTAATATCTTTATATAGAATTGATAAAACAATATTAATAACTATTCCACTTATTATTAATAAAAAATTTAATTTATTAGGTATTGTTCCATTTTTAATATCATAAATCGCTCCAATTAAAGTTCCAATGCTTATTATTATCACTAAAATAAATGTAGTTATCATAATCGATCTCCATTAACATAATAATTTATTATTATAATTTCATCTATAATTATTACTTTATTATAATTTAATAAAAAAGTATTATTTAAATCTTTTGCTAAGGAGGAGTAACATAGTTAAAAAATTTCTGTTATGATAACAATAAAAAAAAAGATTGAGCAAATAAAATATATCATTAAAATTTGATATTCTAAGTAAACAATTAATCAATTAGTAAATAAGTTTTACATGTTCTCTTAAATGAATATACATTTCTTTTCCACTTGTTAATAAACTTTCGAATGGTATCATACTGTTTTCTCATTTCATTACCTTTAAGATTTTCTAAGTGATCATTTAAAAACTTTAAATCATCTAAAATATTTATTATCTCATCAATTTCATTATAGATGTATTTAACCAAAATTTTTAGATTTAAGATGATATTGTTTAGTTTTCCTAATTTATCATTGTCCATAGACAAAATCAACAAGGCAATGAATTTCAAATTATTCTTTTTTTGAAAAATATTAGTTCTAAAGAGTTTATAATAGCTATTCCATTCTCTTAAAAAGTCAATTGTCGAAACTATAAATTCATCTTCCATTGATTTTAGTCCAACATCCTCAAGTTTTTCTTCATCAAGATCATCTACTTCATCATTTTGCCATTCATCATGATAAAATTGATCAATAATTCCATTATCAAGTAAATCAATATAATAATTCTGTAATAACTCTAATTCAAGTGTTAGATCATGAAAAAATGATATTACATAAAGCAAATAGCTATTTCCTAAAATATCCTTCAAATCATCATGAATCTTTTTTAAAACATTGTTAAGTTCTGAATCCTCCTCTTTTTTTAAATATTCCAAAATAGGATAGATATTTAAACTATTAAAACTATTAAAAAGATCAAAATCATCTACAACACTAATAATATTCTCATCTATATTTAATCTGTTTTTGAGATGTTCATTCTCAAGAATTCCATTATTCTTAAGATACTTTTCTAAGCTCTCAATCGACTTATTTGTAAAATCTTTTTCTTCATAATATTCAATCAACCTATTCATAACATTATCAAATTCTTCTTCACTTGGATTAGCCATTCCTTCATCCATTACAAAATTTACAGTTTTTTGAAAGCTATTTTGCCCAAATTCACGGTTAAACCTGTTTATAGAGTACTGTTCTTCTGATAAAAACCGATTTATGTATTCATTCTCTTTTTTTGAAATATTTCTTTTTCTTCGATACTTTTCAATGGCAACGAAACTATAAAAAATATCTGCTAAATTACTGTTTGCAAGTTTATTCATGATTTTTTTCTGTTTTTTAATGAGTTTTTCCTGTTCTTTAAATGCGATACTTTCTAATTTTCTTTTAAATATATGTGCGAATTTATTATAATCATAATAATCCTCAAAGTAAAAATCATTGGCTTTAAGAAGATTTTTAAGCTCACTAAGCTCTTTCATCTTCTCAGTATCAATCCTCTCAAAAAGACCTAACTCCCTATTTGAAAAATAAAAGTTGAATTCATGAAAATTTGATTTTTCATCTTTTATTTTCTCTTCAAACTCTTCCAATAAATTATTTTCCTCATCATGTAATGATAATCTTGCAATTAGAAAATACAAATTAAAATAATCGTTGACAACATTAAATTCCTTTCTATGAACTATAAATTTTTTGTCCACATATTTAATCCCACGACTTTCATATATATCAAATAAAACATCTCCTAATAAACATGGCTTATCTTCAATCCTTCTATCTACCCTATTCTTAGAAGTCAATTCATTAATAAATGATGCAACATATTGATTTCCAATTATTTTAAATAAAAATCCTCTTTCAATTCCAATATTAGAATTAAAGTTAATTATGCAATTTACTATTTCAATTAACTCATTTTGATTTTCTTCTAAAATTGAGATATAAAGATTAATCATATGGATACTGAAGATTCTTCCCAACTCCTATCAATCCATTTTTTAGCTATTGCTTATTGATTCAATTAATACTTCTTTTTATTAGGGTTATAAGGAAACCATCCTTTTTTAACTCTTTTTTCCTGCTCATAAGTCTCATGAATACTCCATAATAACGAAAAACCTAAAACTCCAGAGATTATTGAAAGTATTAAATGATTTAAAACCAAAGAAATAACTAAAAATATTATTCCACTCAATAGAAAAAAAGGCCATATTTTTTTGCCTATGTAGTACTCTCCCTTAATAACAACAGGATGTAATATACCTATAATTAAAAAAGAAATTAATCCAATTATTATTCCTTCAAAATACATTTTATCACACCTTTATTTAAATTATTAGATCTTCATAAATCCTTAAAAAATGAATTTTATTTATATGTATGTTTTTTATATTTATAAATTTTATGGTTCAATATTGCTATTGAAATCATTTTTGAGATTTATATTAGCTATATTTTTTTCTGAGTGTTGTAAAACTTAATCCATGAACAAAATTGATCAAAATAGACATTCAAAATTTAAAATGTAAAGTTGGAAAGTCTTCTATTTCTAATATTTTTTGAATAGTCTTATATCATTTGAATTATGTAGTATATAACTATTATATACAAAAAAATTAATATTATGAACTCAGATAAGAAAAAAATAGGAACTTTAAGGCTATAGTGTTGTGATTAGAATATATACAGTATGAAATTAAAAATGTAGTTCATGGCAATTTAATATTGTAGGTAATTGGTATTAGTTTAATAATAGCTTATTACAGTAGTGACCCTTTTAACTACTTTTTAGGTAAGTTCAACTTTATCAACATCTATTTTCTTTCATTTAAAACTTGTTACTTCTTTGCAATGCTCTGCTGAAATTTGTAACCATCAACATGCAGTATCCAGGTTTAACTTCTAAAATATTTCTGAATCTAATATTTGTGTCTTTTAAAACCTAAAAACAGTTTCAGATTTAATCCAACATTAACTACTACTGATATAATTCATGTCTTTTAAAAGCATTTTTAGAGAAAATACACTACCAAAAATTAAAAACTTTTCCATAATTACTATATTAAAATTTTTTTCATGAAGAGAACCATTTTTTCCATAATTACTATATTAAAAATTTTTTTCATGAAGAGAACCATTTTTTCCATAATTACCATATTAAAATTTTTTTCATGAAGAGAACCATTTCAAGTGTATGAAATTTTTGAATTGTACTTGAATTTATTTAAATCGTTTTTAATAGGATATTTGACCTATACATTTATATACTATTAATTCTTTAAATATAAACTGAAAGTTGCCTATATAATTAATAATTGGGGTTTTTGAAAATTGTTATTTACAGTTTAATAAATATTACAATTAATATAAATAGTATATTAAGTTTATAATACGAAATTATTTGAAATGTTTATACAAACACCAATCTTTTCTAAAAGCTTCAAACTTTGTGGGAAACTTTTAAATTAAAGGAGGAATTAAATGAAAAGATTTACTCGAATGGAATATGAAAATCCTGAAGAAATGCTGTTTGGACATGCAAAATACCCAGTAAAATTAGGCAAAGATTTTGAATTGGGTGCTGGTTATGTGATTCCTGAATTGAATGTGGCTCCAGGTGAAGGTAGTGAAGTATCTAAGGAGAAAATGGTTTCTGAATACAAAGGTATTGCCTATAGTGCTTCTGTTAGGGCTGTAAATGTAGGTCTACCTAGTTTCATTTTAGAACATGAGCATATAGCTCAACAAACTTATAATCCTGATTGGGGGGGTGCATGTACAGCTGCTGAAGTTGAAGTTCTTGAAAATTTCAATGATGAATATGGAATTAAAACTGGCTTAAGAGCTACACCTGCTGATATAAGGGACGAAGAGAAAGGTACAGGACTTTGGGGTTCTGATTTGTATATTAAAATCATGGAAACTGTAGAAGCTTGTGCTGAAAATGATGCTAACATTATTTCTATTGAAACTACTGGAGGAAAGTCTGTATCTGATTATGGGATTTCAAGAGGTGATATAAAGGCTATTCTCTTTGGTATAGGTGTTCTTGGTAGTATGGATATGGAGCATATGTGGACTGAGATTGTTAGTATATGTAACAAACATAACACTATTCCTGGTGGAGATACTGACTGTTCTCAATCTAATACTGCGATGTTTCTTGCAGGAGGTTTATTAGGTAGTGACTGTTCTCACACTTTAGCTGCAATTACAAGGGCTATGGGTGCTGCAAGAAGCTTGGTTGCTGTAGAATGTGGTGCTAAAGGACCATTAAAAGATTGTGGTTATGAAAATCCAATCGTAAAAGCTGTTAGTGGTGTTCCAATAGCTACAGAAGGTAAAAATGCTACATGTGCTCATTCTGACTTGATGGGTAATTTAATAGCTGCTGTTACTGATATGTGGAGTAACGAATCAGTATACCATCGTGAAGAAATGGGTGGTACCACTCCTCAAGTTTGGCTACAAACTTTAGGTTATGAAGCTGCTTTAATGAATACAGCTATTCAGACTGGGCAAGGAAAAGTTTTAAGGGATCTTTACACTCTTACAGATAAATATAGAGATCCTCAAGCTTTAATATTGGCTTATGATAATGCTTATAGAATAGGACAAGCTATAGTTAAAAATGGTGATGATCCTTATCTTAGAGCAAAAGCAGCTGCTTTAGAGGCAGGAGCAATTATCAACGAAGCTGTTGATGCTAAAAAAATGAATCTAACAAGATTTGAGCGAGATACATTGGATAATGCTCTTAAAATACTTGAAAGTCTACCAACTGACTCAGATAAATTTACTAAAGACTGTATTAAGAGATATTCAAGAAAAGTAGAGGATTTCGATCCTAAAAATTATGAATTATAATGGTTTCATGGTGTTTAATAATGAATACTATGGAATTTTGTAGGAGGTTATAAAATGAGTTATAAGTCATTAGAAGATAAAATCGATCAAGGAACTATTTTTTTAAGATATAATGTAAAAATAGAAGGGGGTGCTAGTAAACCTGAAGATGATCCTGATGTTGCAGAAATTCTTCCGACTGATGAGCCTTTCAGACCAATCTCTTTGACCATACTTAATCAAGATAGGGATAAAGCAATAGATCTTGTTAAAAAATCATTAGATGATGGTGTTTCTCCAATTGATATAATTAACAATGGTTTAATGAAAGGTATGGATGCTGTAAGTCTTCTTTACACAAAAGGTATTTATTTCTTACCTGATCTTATGTTGTCTGGTGATGCAATGATGGAAAGTGTGAAGGAATGTGAAGCAGTATTAGGACATAAAAGTGAAACAAAGGCGACTGTTGTCACTTTCGTAGCTGAAGGTGATCCTCATGATATTGGTAAGAATTTGATTTTAATGTTCTTGCGAGCTGGAGGATTTGAGGCTATAGATTTAGGAAGAGATGTCCCTGCAGATAGAGTTGTGGAAGCTGTTAAAGAACATAATCCTATCTTTTTGACTGGAACAGCACTCATGACAACAACCATGACTGCTTTCCCTAAAGTTGTAGAAGCACTTGAAAAAGCTGGATTAAATGTTCCAGTTGGTTGTGGTGGTGGAGCTGTAAGAAAAGATTATGTGGAATCTTTCCCTATGAGTTTCTATGGTGTTGAAGCATATCACTGTCCAAAATTGGCTGATGCTATATTAAAAGACAAAAAAGATTGGAAAGATATTCGCGAAGAGTATTCTGATATTGTTGGAGAATTTGTTCCTGAGTACTCTTAATTAGAGTACTTATTTTTTTTTTTAATAAATTATATATTTGTATTACTTATCATTTTCATGAAAATTATTATTAAATTGTTAAAGATTTCATGAAAATGAAAAATTTGATGGGAGGAGTTTTTTATGAGTTGTGGAATTGGGAAAAAAATGCTATCTGAAATTTTGGCAGCATTTATAGTTGTATTTTTTGGTTTAGGGTCAGTTGTTGTAGCATTTTTGCCTAAAGGAGCTCCAACATTAACAGGGCTTAGTGACTGGTTGGCTGTTGGTTTTGTATTTGGTATTATGGCTTTAGCAGTCATATATATGTTGGGTAAGGTTTCTGGTTGCCATTTAAGTCCAGGGGTTACTATTGGGCTATGGATAACCAAGCATATTTCTGGGAAAGATGCAATATTATATATTATAGCTCAATTAATAGGTTCAATTATTGCAACTTTATTGTTGTATATAGTTTTGCCAGATCCTACAGTTGCAGCAAATTTTGTTGCACCTAATCCTGGGATTGATTTATTACCAACTTTTGTTGCAGAAGTTGTAGGTGCTTTTGCACTTATGTCCATTATCATGGGTGTAGCTATTGATTCAAAGGCAGAACCTGGTTTCGCAGGAATATCTGTTGGTTTAACTGTTACTGCTATTATTGTGTTCTTAGGTCCTGTTACAGGTGCAGGTATCACTCCAATAAGATACTTTGGTCCTTATGTACTTGATTTAATAGTTAATGGTGGTAGTGGTTTATCATATTCAATTGGTATTCTTTTGCCTTTGTACTTTATTGCAACTATTGTAGGTTCTATTATAGGCGCATTGTTGTATGCATACCTGGCTAAAGATACTGATGTTTGTGAGTTACCATCACCTTATCAAAATAAATAATTTGATGTAAATGGTTTGATTAATAACATTTTTTATTCATTCTTTTTTTTTATTTTTTTAATTATATCTTTTAATGAGTAATAATACTTATAATATCATTATTAGAAAGTTGATAATCGCTTCCAACACGAATATTACGTCTACTATCTATTCCATGAATGAATTTATCTCCAATGTCTGTATGAATTGTATATGCTAAATCTTTTGGTGTTGAACCATTTTTAATAAGAACAGCATCTGGAAGAACATTACCTTTGTTGTCAGTAAGCTTATGCTGATTTTCAACAGGATATACAACAATTAAACTTAATAACAGGAAAATAGCATTATTTAAAGCAGTTTGCACACCTGTCCCTCCATACTTTTCCAAAACATTGATTTTAATATACTCCAATGCTTTTTTTTGATTATCACTTAGTTCATCCTCTTTCAAGATGTTGAAATCTCTATTTCCAGGTTTATAATCTATTAAACCATTTTCAGCAGCCCTTATAAGTGCTAATTCAGACTCTGCAGATGCAGGTATCACATCAGGATACTTTTCTCTAATTTTTTCAATATTTACTTGAGAAATTGGAAGATCTGCTTTATTTGCAACAATCAAGATTGGTTTAGCTATTTTAAGAAGATTTCTAATTAATGTTTTTATATCTTCATCACTCCATTTACTATAAACAGAATCCAATGCTCTTTTTGCTTCAACAACATCTTCAACAGCTATTCCAGTTCCTGATAATTGTTCATGAATAACTTTAGATGCATCTAATTTTTCAGCTTCTATCTTTCTAATTAATCTTGCCCAATTCTTTTTTAATATTCCATAAATCCACATTACAAATTCTTCTTCAAGAAATTCAATATCTTCAAGAGGATCATGACTACCTGCTTCAACTGGTCTTCCTTCTTCATCAGTTGAACCAGATGCATCAATTATATGAATAAAAACTTTAGCTTGTCTAAGTTCATCTAAAAACTTATTTCCTAAACCTTTGCCTTCATGAGCCCCTGGAACAAGACCTGCAACATCAATTAGCTCTATAGGCATGAATCTAGTCCCATCAACACATTTTGAATTTCGAGGATTACAACCTATATTTAATTCTTCACACGGACATTTACTTGTAACATAAGCAACTGCTTTATTAGCATCAATTGTTGTAAATGGATAATTAGCCATTTCAACCTTAGATGAAGTAGCAGAATTGAAAAAAGATGATTTTCCAACATTTGGCTTCCCTGTAACTGCAATTTGAATCATAAAACCACTATTACAAGATGTATCAATCTATGAATTCATAGTATGATTCCTCTGCACATGCCCTGCAAATCCCTATGCCATTTCTCACAAGGTACTTATCATCTTTTACAATCTCATTACAAACAGGACACACTATTTTACTGAAATCTTTACCTGGGAAATCAGATTTTTTTAGTCTTAGTTTTACTCTACGAAATGAGAAAAGTTTTTTATTTGGTGTGTTACTAAGACGCTCAACTAATTCTTCCTTTGTTTCGTTTTCATTTTGATTGCGAATATCATCATCAGTAACTCTAATTCCTTCACCAGTTGATATTTTATAGAAAGTAGCTGCAAATCTACCATAATCCATTAATTTAAGAGTTCTTTTACCAACTGTGCATCCAGAGACGATTTGGACAGCATCAGCCATACATCTATCTACTTCAACAAAGACCAACAAATCCTTATTTTTCTCATTAAGTTTCATTCCTAAATGTTCTAATGCATACATTGTCATTTTAGTGCCCATTACAATACCACCACATAAATGACCATGAAACTTTTCAACCTTTGATAGTTGCCTTTGAAATTCATCATAATACATAATAATCACTTCATTAATTCATATTCTAATGTCATTTTAATATTTATTTATAATTAAATAATTTGTGAGTTAATATCTATTTAATATAATTATTTTATATATTATTTATAATAAAATAAATATTTTTATAATAATTGAACAAAACTATCAACTTAAGGAATTTGGTTAATCATTGAACTTTTCATCTACTAACTTTATATCTTAATTTTATCTCAATCACTTCATTATAAGTTCGTGAGAACTTTCAGAATCAAAATATCACCCATCTATGTATGATTAAATTCATTATTCTCATTTAACTTATCTTCGACCACCAAATATTTAAGTTCTTAAATAAAGAGTAGATTTAATTAACATTTTTCATCCCATTAATTTTTAAGATAATTTAAAAATTAAAAATTAGATTTATAAACTTTTTTAGTCTCTTCAACCATATTTTTAATGGAATGTTCTTTTGCAAACTTCAAATTAGATTTTATATCACAATCAAACTTCCCATGAATTAAATCTTTAGATAATTTGTTAATGGATGAGATATGGGTTTTATTTTTAACATCTGATGGAATGTAGGCATCATCAAGAGTTACAACAGGTACCTCACATTTCATAGCCTCAACCATAGGAAAACCATAACCTTCATAGGCAGTTGGAAA
>JAISZW010000233.1 GCA_031284445.1 Candidatus Methanovirga basalitermitum
TAGTATAAAATTTTGATAATTTTTATCAGCATCTTCTACAATAAAATTCCAGTTAATTTTAGCATATTAAGATTATTAACACTTATAAAAGTTATCATAAAAATTAAATTGTCAAGACAGTAGCACCAAAATTAGCATTAAAACTATCGTATCATATTATAAATAAATCAGTAAGCTTAGTGCCAAAAATTAAGTTTTTTACTATAAAAAAATATTCTTTCATTGAATAATTTTTCCATCAAAAACTAATTGAGCATCTCCTTTCATAAAAGCACCAAGACTACCTTCTTTTTCATAGACTTTAACTTCTAACTCTCCCCCTGGAAGATGAACAAGAACTTTGTTATCTAATTTAGATAGTTTATAACCTATTAAAACAGATGATGTAGCTCCAGTACCACATGCATGTGTGTATCCAGCACCCCTTTCCCATGTTAAAATTTTGATTTCTTTATTGGATATTAACTCAACAAAATGAACATTTATCCTCTCTGGAAATAGCTCATGATTTTCAATAGCTGGACCAAGTCTACCTAAATCTATTTTATCCACATTATCTACAAATATAATTGCATGAGGATTTCCCACACTAATAACAGATAAAGATATTTTCTCATCATCAACGATTAACTTTCCTTCTAAAAATTCATTATTTTCATTTATCATGGGAATTTCACGAGTATTAAATGTAGATAAGCCCATATCCACCTTAAATAAAGTAGAAATCCCATTTTCACTTGTTATATTAACTACTTTAATTCCATCTAATGTTTCAACATTAATTACATCTTTTTTCACGATATCTCTATCATATATGAACTTAGAAAAACATCGAATACCATTTCCACACATCTCTGCTTCACTACCATCGCCATTAAATATTCTAAAACGAATATCTCCTTTTTCAGTAGTAGCTTTGGTTACAAATATAACACCATCAGCACCTATTGAAAATCCTCTTCTACAAACTTCAATAGAAAAATCAGCTTTATTCTCTTCAACTATTTTTATTTCTTTGCTTTCATCCACAATAACATAATCATTACCAAGACCATGTGCTTTAGAAAATTTTAATCCTTTTAAATCCATTTTACACAAACCTATTTTTTATAGTCTAAATTATTATTTATACTATAAATTTATTACTTTATAAACAAATTTCAATGGCGAGGTACTGTCTAAAATTTTACTGATGAAATATTTTTGAACTCGATAATTTTGTATATTCTGTGAATGTAAATTTTTGTTATTTTTCAGTTTTATTTGTAAATGAAAGTTAATTCCTCTTAAAAATTCCATATTTTTTGACATTGGGAAAATTTGAATATATTTTCTCCAATAGATTTATTTGGTGATTTTTTGCTTATCATAAATGATAATAACACTAATAAACTTTAATCAGCAAAAATTTGGATGTTTACCCTTTAATTACTGATGTTTTTGTGTATATGGAATGGGAATATTAATAGTTATTTTAAAGAGCATACATGGTCAGTTCCTTACAGACATCATTGGTGTCACTTTATCATATTTTCTCCAGATTTTGCCTTTTATATTTTGTTAATTAAGTTTTTTAAGAAGGATGTATTCTAACGAGATTATGTGTTACCATCTGCAAAGTTAGATGATATTGTAACCATTTGTCTTCTTTTATATCTTCTTCTTTCACCATGTTTTAGGAAACTCAACAGTATAAATATGGTATCCAATCAAATAAATGACTTTTTGTAAAATACATTCTCATTGCTATCAAATAAAGGCAAATTTATTATCTGGATTCTATAGCATGTTTGCTTTTATAAGTTCCAGATTTCTGACTCATATCTCCCAGATGGACATGATAAAATTAATACTGTGTTCATGTGGCAATTAAGTAGACTCATCCTTCCGTTTTCTTAATTGGCAATCCAATGTTTGGATATAGTTTTTTTTAACATAAAGTCCCATTGGTTCATACAAGTTCAACCTTATCAACATCTATGTCTTTCATTTAAAACTTTGTTAACTTCTTCGCAATGTTTTCTGAAATTTGCAACCATCTACATACAGTATCCATGTTTAACTATCTAAAAATATTTCGGCTACTGATCTAAATATTCATACCTTTTAAAAATCATTTTTAAGAAGAAAAACAATTTCTTTTCGTCAACATCTTTGGTTTTTAAATCATGTGAAATTGTATCTTGCATTTGAAGACTTTTAGAGCATTGATGCAAAGCAAAAATATTTATGAATATTAACATCTTTGTTTTGTATAAAGTGCCATTATCTATCATATTACCATTTTCAATTTTACCATAATTTTTAAAATCCTTATTTGGACAAGCAACATTCACAAAACTTGATTTAGGACCACATTTACCCATAAACACCTCAATTTTATGCATATATTATATGGGCATAACTCCTATATAAAACTTAAGTAATATAAAAGTACACTACCCAACTACCATTGTCAAAATAAAAACCCTTAAAAATCTATCTAAATTTTGTCCAAGATTCAGCTGATTTATATGGTCTTTTATTCAAGTACTAATAATTAATACCGATTTATTTTTATTTTCATGACTAATTATGATGTACTTTTAGATTTAAATATATGTAAAATGAGATATGATATGAAATAAGCACGGATAATGCTTAAAAATTCACTTAATTTCTAACACCCTATAATTTTTTAATTATTTGATATTTTTTCGTGAATTCCATTGCATTTTTTATCACTCGTTCGTTTCATCGTTTAACATGTGAAGATAGAAATATTTCAACTTTTTTAACAGTTTTGAATAATTTTTCTATTTTGTCTGGGAATATTGTTCGCAGTAAGTTTTCCATTGCATTATTTGTTGATGATAAGTCTTTATTTTTGAGATGTGCCATAGGACTATTGAAATTTTCTTTTAGTTTCTTTAAAAAGTCTTGAAATGATTCTGAAATGTTATTTTTCTCGTCCCATAAGTATTTTAATAATTTTTCTACTTTTTGATAGTTTTAAAGTAGAATTACCAAAAATCGAAGATTTTCAGTAATAAACTTTTTATTAAGGTTCAATAGTCAAATATTTCTGATGTCTTCCACTTATCAAACTTCAACGGCTCTGTCAAAAATTATGGTGATAGACCTCATAATCATCATGACTAAAAAATGGATTTTCTATTTCTTGATACCCACCTAATCCTACCAAATCTCGAAGACCTATCAATTCTCTTCAGTCCTATAAATCTTTTTTCTCTTTAGAAAATGCAACACCATTATAACACTCAATCTGATTATTAATATTAGGTAAAAAGCCATATCGCATGTAATTAACTCCTCTATCTAAATTCTTACATAATCGTTTCACAAAATCTGCTATAACTGGATGTAAGTGCTTTATACTATTGAACAAAGCATCATATCTTCTTTTTGCATTTCCACAAATCAAGAATTCCGAAGATTCTGTCTTTATAATTCCCATATTCTTTTAATCTCTTTTCTTTTTTTCCTTTTATCTTTTTTCAATTCT
>JAISZW010000012.1 GCA_031284445.1 Candidatus Methanovirga basalitermitum
TACTGTACGTAGATGGTTAAAAGTTTCAGCAGAACATTGAGAAAATTAACAAAGTTTTAATGAAAGACATAAATGTTGATAAAGTTGAACTTGACGAACTATGGACTTATGTCCAAAAATAACTTACCCCAGCATGCAATGCCAATCAGAAAACGAAAGATGGGTCTACTTAATCTCCATTATGAACATAGACTGATTTTATCATACACACTTAAGATATGACTCAAAAATCTGAAACTTGTAAAGCAAACATGCGATAGAATCCAGATAATAATCTCCCTTTATTTTAATCGTAAAAGGTAAAATCTGGAGAAAATATGATGGAAGTAACACCAATGATGTCTGCAAGAAACGGACCATGTATGGTCTTTAAAAGAACTATTAGCATTCCCATTCCACGTACACAAAAACATCAGTAGTTAAAAGGGTCACTACCCAATATTGAAAACGTTTATATATAAAAAAATATAACAATAGTTATATTACTAAATTTTCTAATTTGAGATTCTTTTCTTTAAAGAAAAATGAGTATTATTTAGATTTAACTATATTTTTGTTTTCAGATAAGATATTCAGATTCTTAAAATTTATTAAATCATTGTTAAAAGAAGTAAAAAAATAAATAAATAATGATATTTAATACTTATTTCACGGAATTTAGTAAGTTATAAACTGTAAACTTAATGAATATGAATTAGAAGTCATTGAGTTATGAATTTTAAAACTAAAATTTTCATTGTTAAATTAATAAAATAAGTGAGAAGAATAAAAGGTAAATACAATGAGCGAAGAGAAAAAAAAATTAGGAAAAAGAACATTAGAATTACATGCTGGTCAAGAAGAACCAGATCCAGCTACTGGTGCAAGATCAGTACCCATATATCAAACTACATCTTATGTTTTTAAAGATACTGATAGGGCTGCTAATTTATTTGCACTTAAGGAATTTGGGCAGATATATGCAAGATTGACTAATCCAACAAATGATGTTTTTGAAGCAAGAGTTGCAGCTATTGAAGGTGGAATAGCTGGTCTTTCATTTTCATCAGGTGCAGCAGCTATTACAACATCTTTATTAAATTTATCCAGTCCTGGGGATGAATTTATATCTGGAGATAACTTATATGGTGGAACATATTCTTTATTTAATAATACATTTCCAACTTTAGGTAGAAAAGTCAATTTTGTTGATTCACAGGATTTAAATGAATTTCAAGAAGGAATAACTTCTAAAACTAAAGCATTATATGCTGAATCTCTTGGTAACCCAAAATTGGATGTTCCAGATTTTGAAGAACTTGCAAAAATAGCTCATGATCATGATATTCCATTTATTGTTGATAATACAGCAGCTGTTAGTCTTGTAAGACCAATTGAATATGGGGCAGATATTATTGTTGATTCAGCGACTAAATTTATCGGTGGGCATGGAACAACTTTAGGTGGAGTCATCGTTGATTCAGGTGATTTTGATTGGACTAATGGTAAATTCCCAGAATTAACAAGACCAGACCCTGCATATAATGGATTAATATATACTGAAGCTTTTGGAAACTTAGCATATATCATTAAAGCACGGGGTTCTTTTTTAAGAGATGTGGGTCCAACTCTCAGTCCATTTAGCTCTTTTTTATTACTACAAGGTTCTGAAACTTTATCCCTTAGAATGAAACAACATAGTGAAAATGCTCTTGAGGTTGCAAAATTTTTAAAAGACCATCCTTCTGTCTCATGGGTTAACTATCCTGGTCTTGAAGATGATCCAGCATATCCACTTGCAAAAAAATATCTAAAAGGTGGTTATGGAGCATTAATAGGGTTTGGAATTAAAGGAGGAATTGAAGAAGGTAAGAAGTTCATAAATAATGTTGAATTACTATCTCACCTAGCAAATATTGGTGATTCTAAATCATTGGTTATTCATCCTGCTTCAACAACACATTCCCAATTAACTGTTGAAGAGCAAGCAGATACTGGGGTAACCCCTGATTTCGTTAGATTATCCATTGGAGTTGAAAATGTAGAGGATATTATTGCCGATATTGAACAGGCTTTAAATAAAGCAACAAATTAAAAATTATTTTTAGATATATAGGATGTGATTAAATGAGTGAAAATAAAGTAGCTAATGATATAACTGAACTTGTGGGAAAAACCCCATTGGTTAAAATAAATAAATTGGCAAAAGGTTTTGATGGTGAAATAATAGCTAAGTTGGAGTCTTTCAATCCATTGAGTAGTGTTAAAGATAGAATTGGTGTTGGAATGATTAATGCCGCTGAAAAAGAAGGGAAAATAAATAAAGACACTATTTTAATTGAGCCAACAAGTGGGAATACTGGTATTGCTCTTGCTTTTGTTGCGGCTGCAAGAGGATACAAATTAATTCTCACTATGCCAGAGACTATGTCAACTGAAAGAAAAAAATTGCTAGCTATTTTTGGTGCTGAAATTGTTTTAACACCAGGACCTAAAGGAATGAAAGGAGCTGTAGCTAAATCAAATGAATTATTAGAGCAGACAAAGAATTCTTATTCAGTAAGTCAGTTTTCAAATATAGTGAATGTAGAAACCCATTATAAAACAACAGCTCAAGAAATATTAAACGATACTAATGGAGATATAGATATTTTAGTCTCTGGAGTGGGTACTGGAGGTACTGTGACTGGAGTCTCAAAGTTCATTAAAGAAAAAAATCCTAACTTTAAAGCTGTAGCTGTTGAACCATCTGCATCACCTGTTTTATCTGGTGAATCTCCAGGACCTCATAAGATTCAAGGAATTGGTGCTGGATTTGTTCCAGATATTTATGGCTCAGAATATGTTGATGAGATTATTAAAGTAGATGACAAGGATGCTGGAGCAGATATGATAAAATTAGCTAAAAAAGAAGGTATCCTAGCTGGAATATCATCTGGTGCAGCAATCCATGCAAGTTTAGAACTCGCAAAAAGACCTGAAAATAAAGGTAAAAAAATCCTTGTAATCCTCCCCGATACTGGTGAAAGATATTTATCCATGGAATGGGTGTTTGAGGATATTTACAAGGAATATAGTGATATTTTATAAGAATCAAACCTAATCATTCTTATAAAAACTATTTATTTAAAATGAATTTTTTTTCAATCGAAAAATAAAAGAGTTATATCCTTTGAATTTAAAATTAAAGCTATTTTCAACAATTAAAAATTCGTATTTTATGGTACTATTTTGTAATTATATAAATATAGATGAGTGTGTAATTAATACATAATTCCTAATAAAAGTTGTATTAGTAAAAGAACTGGATACAATATAATTTAATTATAAAAAGGTGGATTTAAAAAATGGTATTAATCATTGGAACTGGAGTAGGTGGAGCTATAATAGCTATGGAGCTTGCAAAATCTAATATTCCAGTTACTATAGTTGAAAAAGGTCCTTTTGTCGATGTTAAAAATTCTTATAAATATTATGATGAAGTGGATGACTATTTAGATCTCTCTAAAACAACTTGTGTTGGAGGATCAAGTGTAGTGGCAGCTGGAAATGGTGTTAGACTTCTTGAAGAAGAATTGAAACGATATGATGTGGATATATCGACAGAATTAGATGAAGTAGAGGAATTAATTGGTGTTCATCAGTTGGATGATAGTCATTTTGGAGAAGGTACTAAAACATTTATGGAAGCTGCTAAATCTATAGGACTATCAGTAATAAAGATGCCAAAATTCATTAGAGAAGAAGATTGTGTTCAATGTGGGAAATGTGCATGGGGATGCCCTAATAATGCAAAATGGACATCTCAAGATTTTATTAATATAGCCATTGAAAATGGAGCAAAGTTAATAAGTGAAACTGAAGTAACAGACATTTTAACAGAGAATAAAACTGTTAAAGGTGTTAAAATTAAATCTACAAATGGTTCCATAAAAACCATAGAATCAGATATTGTTGTTTTATCAGCAGGAGCAATTGATTCAGCTATTATACTTCAAAGGTTAGGTTTAAAAGCTGGTGAAAAATTGTTCATAGATCCATTTGTTACAGTTGGTGGAGTTTTAAAGAATATATCTTATAGTAATGAAGTTACAATGAATGCTTTAATTAAAGGTAGAAATTTTGTTCTTGCTCCTCATTATTCGGTTATACTTAATCAGAATTTGGATGATGAAAATATTAAAAAGGAAGATATTCTAAGTATAATGATTAAAATCCCTGATGATAATCATGGAAAAATTGTAAATGGGAAAGTAATTAAAGAGAATACAATAAAAGATATTAGGTTTATTGCAGAGGGAGCTGCAACAGCTGGAGCTATTTTAGTAGAAGCAGGAGTTGACCCAAATACAATTACTTCAACTCGTTTAAGGGGAGCTCATCCAGGTGGAACAGTACCTATTGGAGATATGGTTGATAGCAATCTTAAAACAGAATATGATGGATTATATGTCTCTGATGCAAGTGTAATTCCTGAAGCACCAGGAGCTCCACCGATAATAGCTATTTTAGCACTATCTAAGAGATTATCTAAACATCTGATTAATAAACTTTCAAAATAATGTTGTTTTTTTTGGTCTTTCTAATCATGATAGAATCTGCAATATACCTATTTATTTCAGCCCCTAAATATAGTTTAACTAAGTTTCCTCCTTTTACAATGTTTTTATCGTTTGGTGGAGATGTTTAATGAGTTGTTATTTCATTTATAGAAACATTACATGGGAAAGCTATTCCTCCATCTTTTTTGATTATTTCACTTTCAACCAATTCCATAATAGCTAAACCATCTTTTATTAATTTTGATGCTTCATTTTACTTTGAAACAATTTTTCCTGCTTTTTCGCATGATTCAATCATTATTTAGTTTCTCCATGCTCTTTTATTTAATATTAGATTCTGTGAAGCTCTTATTTAATATTAAGTTTTGTGAATATTCTCTCAAATTTACCTTTAAAAGTTTGAATAAAAGTTCAACAAAGTTTATGCTTCAATTATCCTCAATTCTCTATACGAGGGTGTAAAAAAGTGTGGAGTTTTTTTTAGTTTCATAAATAAATACTATACACCAGAAAATTAATACTTTACTTTACGAACTACTGATTATTTTATTTACTTTTATTTATAAATTGTTCTTAATTGTTATATGAAGTAAATATTTGTTTTAATCAAAATTTAAAATTTGAATTGTGCAACAGTATCTTTAAACTTGGATTGAAATTGGAAATAGAGTTTGGATAAACAAGATTCAAAATATAAATTTTAATCAAAAAATCCTTAAGTTGGCAACATTGGCTATATTCTTAAGTTTTTCAAGTTCCCAATTATTTTGGTCTTTAAGATAGGCATTTATAGATACATTTTTCATCCTAAGATATAACGATTAACACTCACAGTAAAAAAAAAGCATGTGACAAAGTTGTCATCTGCTGTGACTATTAAGTCTTTACTTGTTATGTTATCTAAAACATTGGTAATTTCAGTCAAAGCTTTTTCATTAGAGTTTTCAACACCTATAAAACTTATAGTCCGTTTGTACTGACAATTAGTAATATAATGAGTGTTGGAATGAATATTTCTTTTTTTGAATATATTTTACCAAGTAACACACCAAAAGTCATCCAAAAACATCCTAATGCTTATTTTATTCACTATATTTTTAAAAAACAGGACAGATATTCACTTAAAACACGATAAAGAAACACAAAAACATACTTCAACTTTTGATAAAAATCCAACATAATATGTAAAAAAAAGAATAGAATTAGTTTTAATACGATCACCATCAGAGACCATTCTTTGTGTATTAAAGAAGTCCTAAAACATGGCTAAAAAACTTTAAGACGATGATTTAAAAAAATTTTTAGCATTTAATTTAGAGACTTTTTCTATATCTTTTTCTTTGTATCCTTTTATTCTTAATAGTCGTGCTGTTTTTGGAACCGATAAAACATCTGATTTAGAATAACTAGAGTCACTATTTAACATGAATTTGTTAAATCCATAATTATGAATGATATTTACAGCTTCAACACTTGTCATTTTCTCTGGTTGGACTGTTAAACCAATTAAATATCCTTCATCGATTACTTCATCAACAACAGTAGAATTTATATGGTCAATAACCACTAACTTAGGATCAATATTTTCTGATAAAATTTCTTTTGTTTTTTTTAGTGTATTTAGTTTATTTTGACGTGGAGTATGAATTATTACTTTTGTTTTAGTTTCATCTGCTATTAATATCTGTTTAGTGAATATATCTACTTCTTCAGGACTCATCGTTTCTAAACCTATTTCTCCAATAGCTACTATTTCTTGTTTATTGATTGATTTTTCTATTTCTTCTATAACTAGCTTATATTTTGGAAATACATTTACTGGATGAATTCCTAGTGCGATATTTAATTTTATCCCTTCTCTTTCAGCTCTTTCTTTTTCAAAATATAATATTCTTTTGAAATGAGTTATAAGTACAGATGATTTTGTTATTTTGTATGGATAATAGGAGCAGCTAATTGCTTCTCTTATTCCTCCAATTGACATCTTCTCATAATCTTCTACACTTCTTGAATCTCCATGTAAATGGCTATCTATCATTTATATCACTTAAACATTGATCAAAATTAATAATATGTAATTTATTTGTAAATTTCAATACATAGATTTCATTTAGAATATATACATAATATAGTATTTATATTATTATTTAGTCCCCTATTTTTTGAAAAAAATTAGAGACCTTCGCATCTCTATTTTATTTATATTCCATATTTAAGGACATGTGAAATAATGTTTTTTTTAATGAAGTTTATTAATTAGACATTAGAACACTCTCTAAGAGTAGATTGATGGGCTGAAAATGGCTTTCATTGGTAGACAGAGAAGAATTAAATAGCTTATAGTCATGGAAAGTCATTGTGCAAATAATAAACTTGAATTAAGTAATACAATTAAAGGAAAACAAACTTCAATTTAGAATGTATTATATGAGAGTATCGCTGAGAGAATAACTCCTACATTTTTTTTTAAAAAAATTCTCTAAAAAAGAAAAAAAGATTATTAAAAGTTTAATTGAGTATTCTCCATCATATTTAATTGAATTATTAGACAATAAAATTTCAAAAGAATTTTGTAGAGAATTATTATTGATAGCAATATTAAATTATTTACTAACATCATTTAATCAATGAATTTATTTCATTCACTATATTCTTTTGTTGTTTAATGAAGATATTGAAAATGTTTTTGATGGAATAGCTATTAACTATCCTAAATTTAATATTATTTGACAAGAAGGAAATTCTTAATATGAGCAAACGAAGATTTATGTGGAATTTTTATAACTTTGTTTATACATGAAAATTCTGCTTAAAAGTTTATTTGGTAAGATAATTAGGATAATAGTTTTTTTGAAATAGCTATTTCACCAATACCTATCATATCTGCAAAAAATTTTTCAAGACCTCCTGTTGCCCAAATAGCTTCTCCAAAGGTGGTATTTTTGATTTTTTCCATGTATTCTTCTTGTCTGATGTCTTCTCCAGTAATTCTTTTGTACATGGAAACTGATGCATCTATTAAATCAATCCATGGAATATTTTCTATATACAAGAAAATTGCATTGTAAATATCATATACACTCTTCTCGTACATTGTTGATAATTGTTCGACAATAGTACATGATCGAATAATTCCTATCACGTGATTTTTTCTATTTAATACTGGTATAGTAAATACTTTTGAGTTTGAGAGTTTTATAATAGCTGTACGTGCAGTTTCGTTTGAATATACAGATATAACTTCTTTTTTGGTATTCATAACTTCTGATATTAGTTTTTTATTCTCTCTTAAACCTTCAGTAATGTTAAAAGATGTAATCCAACCGATTAATTCCATACTTTCATTTACTACTGGCATATTAAATTTTTTTGATTCTTCCATTGTAATTGAGATTTTTTCAATTGAATCATCGACTTTTGCATAAAAAAAATCTTTATCCATAAGTTCTTTAGCTTTCATTTTTTCCCTCATTTAATTATTATTTAAGATATTAATTCTAATTTATATAGGATTATATATAATTTTTATATAGTTAATTCATATATAAAGTTATTGTTAGTAGAAATTGAGCAACAACTATTTATTTTTTTTTATTTTTTTATCTTTAATTGACTATAAAATCTGTTCAAGATATATCTAAATAGCAATACATGAACATGGTAGAAATTAATGGTTTGTTTCGATTTTAACTCATAGTCAAAAAAGAATTCTTCCTAAATAATCTTTGATTTTTAGGTATATGAATTTTTTGTAGCAAACATATTTATAAGATTATAATAATATATTTAATGATATGGGAGCTGAGTAAAAATGATATTATCAAGTAATATGTAGAAAGACAAAATATCAACAATAAAAGAAACGACTAAAGGATTGAAAGTAAGACTTTATCCTAATAAGTCTGATATTGATTTTTTCCA
>JAISZW010000099.1 GCA_031284445.1 Candidatus Methanovirga basalitermitum
CTACAGACTAATGAATCAAGCATGAACACATACCAGCACAAAAAAACCAGAACTAAAACTTTTATACATAGGATTAGGTCTTCTACTGATCAATATTTGGATTTATATTCAATGGACCAGCACACCACGACAAATTGGCCAGGGAAATAGCTTGGACATTTAAAACCATGCTAAAGCAAATCAACAGATCAACCGAAGAAAAGTTAGGATCCAACAACAGAATAACAATCTATAAAACTAACACCTCCATGGAAAAATTCATAAAAATCAGTAAAAAACCACATGAAATTGCAAAAACAAGCACTAAATAACTATAAAACAAAACCTTATAGAACATGAAAAAAAACTAATTGATAGAAAAAACCAAAAAATATAAAGTCAAAAACTACTAAAATAACAAAAATATAAAAACACTTCACGAACTACTGATAATTATTAATTATAATTTTTTTAATTAAGAATTTAATAAATATAATGAAATTTAAAAAATGGCATTACTTAAAAAAAATTATCTCATTCACTATACATTCTAAATCGTTAGCAAATAAAGGCAAATTTATCATCTGGATTCTATCGCATGTTTGCTTTACAAGTTTCAGATTTCTAAGTCATATCTGATGGGCAGATATAAATTAATACTATGTTCATGTGGCAATTAAGTAAATCCATCCCTTCGTTTTCTTAATTGGGAACCCATACTTGGATATGTTTTTTTTTAATATAAGTTCCATAATTCACCAAGTTCAACCTTATCAACATCTATGTCTTTCATTTAAAACTTTGTTAAATTCTTAGCAATGCCTCGCTGAAATTTGCAGCCATCTACATACAGTACCCATGTTTAAATATCTAAAAATATTTCTGCTAATGATCAATATTCATGCCTTTTAAAAGCATTTTTTAAGAAGAAAAATAATTTCTTTTCGCCAACACCTTCGGTTCTTGAATTATGTAGTATTGTGTTTGCATTTGAAGACTTTTAGAGTTTTTTGCAAACATATTTAAAGAGTACCATTTTTGGTTTTTATAAGTACCATTACTCACCTACATTACCGTTTTCAATTTTACCCATAATCTTTACAATCTTTATTTGGACAAGCAACATTCACAAAATTTGTTTAGATCATGTTTACCCTAAATAAACACCTCAATTTTTTATGTATATATTTATGGGTATAACTACTATATAAAACTTAAGTAATATAAAGTACACTATCAACAATAACACTATTTCATATAAATTCAGGTGCTTCTATTCCTAAAATATTTAAAGCATTTCTAATTGTAATCTTTGTTTTATTAACTATCAACAGTCTTGCTAATTCATTTTCATCCCCTATAACCTTTTGAGATTTATAGAATTTGTTAAATGCTGTGGCAAGATCTTGAACATAATGAGCCATTAAATGAACTCGAAGAATTTTTGCTGATTCTTTAATAACAAGAGGAAACTTAGCAAGTAATCTTATTAAATCAATTTCAGATTTATCTAATTCCCAATTTTCGATTTCATCTACTGAAATATTCAAATCCCCATCATTGTATTTATCTGATTTTTTGAGCAGTTTACATGCTCGTGCATGAGCATATTGAATTGAAACACATCCTTTCTCAAAACTTAATGCATCATCCCATTTAAATGTTATATGTTTTTCAGGGGAAAGTTTAGCTATATAATATCTAATAGCTCCAATCCCTATTATTTGAGATATTTTATCAAGATATTCAGAATTTAGTTCAGGTCTTCTTAGTTCCAACTCTTCTTTAGAACGTTTAATAGCTTCATCAATTAAATCATCAGATGAAATAAACACTCCTCTTCGAGTTGACATAGACCCTTCGGGTAATGTGATAAATTCATAAAATACAACTTCTGGAGTTTTTTCACCTAAAATTTCTAAGCCAGCACTAAGTTGTCTAGAAACTAATTTATGATCCGAACCAAGAATATCTACCACCAAATCTCCAACTTGAGATTTTTTAATATGATAAGCTAAATCCCTCGTTGAGTAAAGTGAAGTTCCATCAGAACGTTTTAAAACAAGTTCCTTATCTATTCCAAAACCTTCTTCAAGATCTAAGTATAAAACTTCGTTTTCTTTTGTATAACCAGAATCAATTAAAGAATCAATTACTCTATCCACATCACCACTACGAACAAATTGTCCTTCCCACACAAATTCATCATGTGAAATATTTAATTTTAATAATGTTTCCTTTACGCCCTTTAAACAGTAGTTAACATATTGTTTAAATATTTTATTTAAATTAGGATCTATTCCAGACTCATATTTTTTAATGATCATATCAACATCATTTTTAATATCTGGATTTTTATTTAATTCTTGGTTAACCTTGAAGTATAAATCACCAACCTCATGATCTATTTTCATAGAACTCTCTTCATCAACCTTTAAATTAAGTTTTTTAACACCAAAAACAATCATAGCTGTTTGTCTACCCATATCATTAACATAGTACTGAGTTACAACCTTATTCCCACTTACTTTAAGAAGTCGGCTTAAACAATCTCCAATTATTCCATTTCTAATATGTCCTATATGAAGTGGACCATTAGGATTAGCAGAAGTATGTTCTAAAATAATTTTTAAATTTTTCTGTGTAAAGTTTCCATAATCCTCATTAATATCACTTAAAAAATCTTTAACAAATTTATCGTAGGCAATGAAGAAATTTATATATGGTCCAGTTGCTTCAATTTTTTTAAAATATTTACCATAATCCAACTCTTTAATAATCATCTTTGATACATCATCTGGAGATTTTTTCAATCTTTTAGCTAATTCAAATGATAATATCGAAGTTAAATCTCCCATATCATAATTAGGAGGAAATTCAAGCTTTATTTCATCTAAAATCTCCAAATTCAATTTATAAAGACCATGTTCTAATATTTTTTTTGCTTCTTCAATAACTTTATAGTACATATCTCCACCTATCTATCATACTAAATCAATTAATATTTGTTGAAATATAAATTAAAAGTTGATTAGAATCTATTTTGTCCAAAACAAATTCTAAAATTAACTTTTCGTTGAAAAACATTTTTTCTTATTTGGAGGAAATTTATTAGTTTAAAGATTTTGAGTATAGTACTTTAATCAACTTTTATAACATATTGTATATTCACAATGTCTATGAAATCTTTGAGGATTATGATTTAAAGTTAGAATTGATCTCAAAATAAATTTCATCAATGTTAAGAAGTTAGGTAAAATACTATATCTCAAAAAAGGACGAATAATGAATTATTTTATAGTCATTATGGAAAAGTTTGTCATTTTTATAAAATATTAATATCTAATATAATTTATTTAAATTTGATTTAAAGAATTTTATAATTATAGTCATTTTGGAAAAGTTTGTCATTTTATAAAATATTATATCCAATATAATTTATTTAAATTTGATTTAAAGAATTTTTATAATTATAATTAAGATTAATAATTGATAAAC
>JAISZW010000073.1 GCA_031284445.1 Candidatus Methanovirga basalitermitum
CCATAATGCACATTTTTCTAGAATTAGGTTACCTTTAAATATGTTATCAATATATACTTTATTGTGTGATATGGTGTTTTGTGTTTTCATAGACTACTTAATATCACACATTCTTTTTAGAAAGTGGGCGACAAATATTTTTTAATCTCTGAAATGGGTGTAAAAGTTGTCTGACATGTACATGTAATAAGGTGTAAATATATGTTAAAATGACATTTTTTTGCTGATTTTAGAATTGTTGCCCAGTTTCTTTATTAATAATTTTTGGTCATAACAATTGTTATATGATTAAATATAACAATTGTTATCATCCGAATTTTTGACAGAATCCAAAAAGAATAACTGATATGATTCCTAAAGGATAATATTTGTTATTTTGCTGAAAAAGTAGTTAAAGAAGTAGATTTCAGTAAGTATGATGATAAATTTAAAGATAGACCTAGTTGTAAAGCATATCCTCGAGCTGTACTTTGTAAAATTGTTGTGATGGCTTTTACTGATAGTATCACTTCTTCACGCAAGATTTCAAGGTTAGTGGAAGAGAATATAGTTTATATGTATCTTGCTGGAGGTTATAAACCAAAATATCATACTATATCTGTTTTAAAAAGATTGGATTCATTAACCAAAAATATTAAATCATCCTCATCTTTCTGAGCTATGCATTGCCCAGACACATTCATTACCTATCCTATCATGCATTAAAAAACCCCTAACAATACAACCAGAACAAAAAGATAAATGTTCACATTCTCCACAAATAGTAGCTTGCGGAGCATCTATCTTGTCAAATCTAAATCCCTCCATCTTCAAAAAAACAGACTTAAAATCCTCATCAAACACATTACCAATACTATGATAAAAATAATTATTAACATCAATCGGACATAATTTAATATATCCTTGATGTGTCACACACATAGACTTAACACCAGCACCACAATTACCTGGAGTGAAAGCATTATCATTATCTTCACTTTCACGTACTGTTTGTTCCGATTTAGATATAAACTCTCCAACCTCATTAGCAAGTAAATTAAACTTATCATCAAACTTAAATAAATCATCCTCAAAGAAAATCAGATCGCTATTATCAGCGGCTCTTCCTTCGGGCAGGATAAGATCTATCTCAAGTTCATAAGCCCCTAATTTTTTTGATAATTTCGCAACATTTAACATATCAGTATAATTATAAGGAGTGCAAATCATACCCACCTTAACATTAATACCCTCATTGGAAACTAACGAAATCACTTCATTAACCCTATTAAAAGCACCAGATCTACCAACAAAATCATCCATAAAATCTGAAGTACTGCTGTTTAATGTCAACCTCAAAATTATCTTATCTTTATATTTCTTCAAAACATCAATATGTTCACTATTAATCAAAGTACCATTACTTAAAATTATAACCCTATTGGATAACCTGCAAGCCTCTTCCAAAATCAGAGAGAATTGAGGATGAGATAAAGGTTCACCACCACTTAACTCAATAGTATGACAACCATACCAAGACATTTCCCTAAAAAAAGCTATCAAATTTGCACTATCCACAAAATTATGTTTAGAAGAAGAAGAATCATTATAACAATGCTTACAATTCCAATTACAATAATCCGTAAGCTCAACAAGCACACGATAAGGGATCTGAAAATCATGAGAACCAGTAATAAACGATTGTCGAGATTCAGCCTTATCCAAAACATTAAGATACTTATTATTTAAAATAAAAGAAGGCACAACACTACTAATCTCATCAACATTTTCACCAGTTTTTAAAGACAAATTATAAATTATCTTATCAATACTATTACAACCATCACATTCCAAGAAAATATCACTTGCATCTTCATTTAACTGAACAAAATCAGAAAGATCTTTACTCTTCAAAAAAGAATTAGAAAGATCTTTACTCTTCAAAAAAGAGAAAATTGACCCAGTATGCATATAATAACCATCCTTAAGTACAGGAAAACAGTTCGAATAATTCATATAATCAACCTCAAAAGCTTTTTTTAATGTTACAAATTGGATAACCCACCACAAAGTTTTTTTACTTCAAACATTACAGGATTCATACATAATCCAGTACTCTACTATAACCAAAATTCATATGATGTACAACCTCTTAGTTTAGTCATCACATGATTGATTTCAAAGTCTAAATCATCTCCCTTATTTTTAAAAACCTTTAAAATCTCATTATAAAATAGTGGAGTTTTCTCTTTATTAACAGGAACCACTAACACTAACTAAGCTTATCTTCATCATCTGAACACAACACCTTTATTTAAAACAAAGTTTAAAACAAAGACAATTACTTGTGTAATCATTTTAGCAACACTAAAACCTAAAATCTGAGCATTAAACGATAATATACTAATAAATATGTACATTAAACCAAGATCCACCACTCCAGAAAAGATTCTTCCACCCATAAAAAGACCAATTTCCACATGTATTTTCTCATGTTTGCTTTCAAACACCCAAAATTTGTTTGTAACATAAGCAAACATCACTGAAATAAACCATGCGAGGATGGTTGATTCTAAATAATAAATATGAAATAATTTAACTGAAGCCGTAAAAGAGATTACATTGACCGCAGTTGTTAAAACACCAAAAAATAAATATGCAATCTTTTCCTTATTATTTAATAACGATAATATCTTCCTTATCATATCACTTTCCTTATCATATCACTTCATATCTAATAGATTTTATTTAATATCATTAAAAATTCTATATATTTAATTTAACTTAATATATAATTTATCTAATAATATATGGGGATGGGAGAGCTTCAAACCCCCATCCACAAAAATATCACCACAAGATAGGATGTTGCATAATTATGTGATCTGGGTTATCACAGCCAAAATCACAGGGGTGCTCCCAAATGTTTTCAGTCATTACAGGATTCATATAATGTGCCTCCATATATTTTTATAATTAAGAGAATTTCTATTAACCTATAAAAATTCTCAAGATTATTGCTACCAAAGTATTGGTAGCATGATATATCATATTTTCACCATTATATATAAAGTTATCGGCCGATCAAAACCTGATAG
>JAISZW010000212.1 GCA_031284445.1 Candidatus Methanovirga basalitermitum
AAAGTGGCCATGTACTTGTTAGGACACAGCAAGAGTTAATGTTAAAAACATAATATCAGAAATCTATTATAACCTAAAATAACTGAAAATCATCCAAAAAAGTAGTTCATAGCTAGCGAGAGCTATGCAAACAGTCAAAAGACAAGTATATAATACATGAAAAACTAATCAAAACTATTAAGATAAACCTCAAAACAAAGGTAAATAATACATAACTACTAAGGATTAATAAAAAAGTAATAAAAAAATAAAAAAAATTAAGTTAAAATAAGTCCTCTATTAAAATTTAATTTCCGTTTCTATAATAATTTAATTTCCGTTATTTAATTAGTTATCAATTTAAACCTATATTCTTCATGAATCATGATGAATAATTAATTATTAGTTCACAGCACATATGTTTGTCGGTGTAATGATTGAGCCTAAATCATCCGTCTCTGAGAAGAGATTAACCTGATAAGTCTTGGAGTCCTTAAAATAAAATTGTTTTTTTTAGGTAGGTTTGATTGTAAATGATAACTAATTCCTCAACCACATACGCTACTATTTTAGCCTTATGTTGAAAAAAGTATGTAGATAAATTGCAAAAGCGGATATATCATGTCAATAGTGTAGAGAAAATCTCGGGAAGTTAAAATTTTTTTTAACAAACGATGATTTTAACATTGAAGGACGAAAGTATGCTTTAATGGTTTGTCATGAAAGTGACACGAGCTGTTCTTAAGAGAGGTTAGAAGGGAAACCTCCTGATTTTATCCGACTTTAATATTAACTTTCTCCAACTTATTTAATATTATTTTGGTCATACTTTAATTTTATGATATCAATTTTATCATGGAATTTTGGACATAGCCCTTTTTTTATCACGATTCTTTCGCTACCATTAAGTTTATATATTTCAAATGACAAACCATTCTTAGAGAAGTTATGTTATATAACCGTCATGTTTTATTATTAACTTTCTCTATTTATTTAATATTTTATGTAATGTCTATTTTTGATAATATAATTTTGGACATAAGCAAAATAAGGTGAATAATAAATATTAGATAAGGAGGTGACTAATAATGTCAGATGAAGAAAAAAATGAAGATACATTTGATGAAGAAACAATTGGTAATCCACAACCAAAGAAAAATCAAAGAAATGCTACAGATGAGGTTAGAAAAAAGTTCCCTATAGTAGGCGAAATGGATTTCTAATAATATTAAAAATCTTCGTTTTTCTGTTTATAACCTTAAAATGGATAATCAAAGATTCTCATAACTGGAGGTAGTGCCTAAATCTTTATTGATGGCATCTTATTGAAATCCATATTTTTTTTTATTTTTGGATATGGTTCCATTCAAAAAGTATCACATACAACCAAAAATAGTATTATTAAGGTCTGATAGATGAAAAACAAAAAATATTAAAAAGCAATACACACTATACTCACTAAAAAAACCAAAATTTTCATCTTGAAAAACTTATAATAATCAAATATTGATTATATTTCAATATATCTTTTTGAGGTTTCATCCTTTTTTATCATTTTTTAGGTATTGCTTTTTGATGCAGTTTCTTGTTCAGCTTTAAGATCATTGCTTTTGTTTTTAAACTTTTCTTTTTTTTCTTTTATTTGATTTTTACTCTGCTCTCTTGTATTTTATGGTGTAAGTTCATTCGATTCTGTATTTTTATGAAGTAAAGATAATTGGTACATAAAATCATAGATCATCAATAATTAATCAGGATAAAAGTTCGCTCCATTAGTTACCGTTCTTTTTAAAGGTAGATCATTTAGATTTTCATTTTAAATTCTTAATATACTCGTCATTGAAATCATAGGATAACATGAGATCATTTTCAATAACCACTTTAGTTTCAGCATCTAAAAGTGGCTAATATAGGGTATAAGATGGCACCAACGAAAAAATACTCATTTGTAGTGATAAAGAGAGCATAAAGATCCATACATCTAAGCTTTGTAGTATGTCTTCTTACAATTTGGGCAAGTGTATTTTTGCTTTCTAACATTTTTTAAGATTATTTGATTAGATTTTGATTTGATCCGTTGTGATTGAATTTACTACCACATTTTTGGGTATTTAATATCCTGGGGTGAAATTATCGAATTTCAAAGTCGTATCTTATTATTTCTAAGTTATGGGATTAACAAAGGATTTACGGCATTTTCAAATAACATATTCCATTTTCAAAAAAATATACAAGCCTTAAATATTTCATCTAACATATCTATAAATCAATTAAAGTCATTTATAAATTCAGTCATTATGGAAAATAATGATTTAGTAGTTTCTATAGCTATTATTGCAAATAAATTAATTGCAGATGATTAAAAGACTTGAATGCTCATGTTTTAATAAACATACTTGATTTTGACTTTTGTAAAAATGATATTGCAAACCAAAAATTTAATATTCTGGAAATATAGATAACTGTTTATATTAAGACCATCTAACAATATACAACATAAGTATTCCAGCATTTAGAAAGATGAAAAAAGATTTAAACAATCCATTGCACAGATGGATAATATTCTTTGATGTTAAAAGTTCTGATGAACTTATAAACGAGGTGATTGAAATGTACGAGGATATAAAATTAGCAGATGAAAAATTCAATGAATTACTCTCAGATGAAAACATTCCACGACTATCAGGAGACAACTAGCAAAAATGGAATTAGAAGGCGAATTTCACACAGCAAAGAAGAAGGTAAGATGGAAGATATAAAAGAAGGTAAGATAGAAGGAATAAGAGAGGGTGAATTAAAAGGTATGAAAAAAGGTAAGATGGAAACAGCTGTTGGTTTGTTAAGGAGAGGATTTGATTTAAATTTGGTTATTGAAGTCACGAATCTTCCAACTTCAAAACTTAAAGATTTAAAATACTAAACAAAGGTTATTAATTTGGAAGTTCTGTCAAAAAACTTGATTTGAAGATAGTTTACAGATTATTTTTATTTTTTTCAATTATTTATCAATATTCAATTATTTATCAATTTTCAATTATTTATCAATTTTCAATTATTTATCAATTTTCAATTATTTATCAATATTCAATTATTTATCAATATTCAATTATTTATCAATATAAATATATATTTTAAATGATTATATTCTATGCGATAAAAATCTTTAAGTTGACAGCATTGTATTTAGTGGTATTGTTTTATTTACTAACAAATATCACCATTCATACTAATAAAATGTTATCAGTAAAAATTTAGACAGTCCCCAAATGACAGTTTTTCGTGGGGTGGATTTGTTGTATGGTTTTTTAAATTAGATTAAACTCTAACTTTGGGAATTTTTATCATGGAAATAAAATTCAGGAAAAAAATTGAAGATTTTCGAAAAGAACTTATTTTTAAGTCTGTAAATTTAAATAAAGATGTTAAAGAATTTAATATTAAAATTAAGAACTATGAAACAAAAAATAGAATATTTACAATATCTCCTCGTTGTGTGCGTTGTGATTTATGTGTAAAAGAATGCCCAGTTGATGCTATTTCATCAGCAACAATGGTTGAAAAATCAAAAATTAATGAAAAATGTGTCAAATGTGAAATTTGTGCTAAAACATGTCCTGTTTCATGTATTCATCTCATGGAAGTAAATTCTAAAGTTGATAGTGCTGAAAATAAAGTTGTTTACAATTTCAAAGAGCTTAAATTTCCTCACAGGGTTCTTAGAATGGAAGAAATAAATATTAACCAGGAAAAATGTGTTAACTGTGGAAATTGTACTAAATTCTGTCCTACAAAAGCTGTTTCACTTAGAAGAGTATTATCTGAGTCTGAATCTTTTGAAAAAGTAAATAAACAAATTACACAGTTCAAAGATAAAAATCCTTCCACACTTGAAAAAGTTATAAAAGTAGAGAGTACCAACAAAAAATACACATACATTAATCAAGATTTATGTGTTGGCTGTGGATCATGCTCTAACTTATGTCCTCAAAGTGTAATTACTCTTAAAAGATATTTGGGTCCAATTATTCAAACCAAAAAATTGTTAATAAATCAGGATATTTGTGTACAGTGTTATCTATGTGAAGAATCATGTCCTGTTGATGCGATTAAATTAGAGTATGGAAAAGTTGTCCTGGATAACGATAAATGTGTACAATGTGATGTATGCAATAGTAAGTGTCCTGTTTCTGCATTAAGCCTGGAGAATATAACTTAATATTCAATGTATTAGTAATAATCTAATAACATAGAGTATTATAAGAGGAAGAAGATGAAAGCAAAGGAAATGATGGATAAGGATTTTATCTATGTAAATGCTGATGACTCTATAGAAGATATTTCTATTAAAATGGAAAACATAAAAAGATTTACAACACCAGTATTAGATGAAAATATGAAATTAATTGGTTGGATCACCTCACTTGATATTACTAAAGGATTAAGAGAGAATAAAAAATTAATATCTGAAGTTATGAGTCTTAAAAAAGATGTTAAATATATTTATGAAGATGATCCATCTCGTTTAGCTGTTTTAGAAGCTTCAAGATCTAAATTAATTTGTATACCAGTTTTTAATCATGATGATGTTGTAACAGGTCTTATTTATTCACTTGAAATTGTTGATATATTATCAAAATTGTATGATATAAAAATTGAGAAAATATATAGAGCAATTGACAAATATTCAAAAGAAATCACTTGGAATGAATTAATGGAAGCATCATCCATAATATATAGAAAAA
>JAISZW010000042.1 GCA_031284445.1 Candidatus Methanovirga basalitermitum
TTTAATTTAACATCCCATATAAAAATGTACTTTTAGAAAACAGCATGATTAAAACCTTAAAACATGATGAAATAGATTTGTTCATGCTTCGATTTTTGTCAAAAATCTAACACCCTAAAGTATTTATCTCCAACAGAAATATCTTATGATAGATTTAAAGAATCAGTAGAAAATTGTAATCAAATTTTTTATAAACAGATAGAATCAGCAAGAAATATAATCGATTTAGCTATTAACAATTTAGACAACCTAAATTTAGAAACCATTAATTTAGATGAAAATAACCTGATTGATATGGCTACAGGACATATAGAAAAGTCTGTTAATGAAATTGAGAAGAGAATAGAGATATTAAAATTAATCATAGAAAAGATTGATAAATTATCATTTGAATGGGCTATTAATTCAAGTAATGAACAATCTTATTCTGGTGAAATAGAAGATGTTTTAGATGATATGGAAAAACTAATTGATTCTGTGAAAGATTATAAGAAAATATGATTGGATATAGATAGTCTAATTAGAAAAATTTTTTAGATTCTCTATTACCATTAGGGTTATATATTTCAGATGACAAATTACTATTTGGAGAACTTATGTTTATTTATTTTAAGAGGATGTAAATTTTTGTGGAGTTTTTCTAAAATTTTCAAGTTTATTTATAAATAAAAGTCAATTTTTCCAAATAACTCCACACTTTTTTACACCCTCATGTTTTGTTGAGGTTTTAATATAATGGAAAATTTAGAAGATGTAGATGGCTTGAAAAAAATAGTTCCTGATACAAGTAGTGTAGTGGAAAACAATGTGAGAAAAATTATAAAAGAATTGAATTATCCTGAAATCATAATTCCTGAGGCTGTAATAGCTGAACTTGAATATCAAGCAAATAAAGGAAGATTTACAGGAATAAATGGTCTTAAACACATTGAAGACTTACAAAGGTTAGAAGAAGATGGTGAAATATCTATAACATTTACTGGTAGGAGACCTAATAAATATGAAGTATCCTTATCCAAAACAGGTGAAATTGATGCTATTATAAGAGATGTTGCTAAATCAGAGTTGGCAACTTTAATTACAAGTGATAGAATCCAAAGTTTAGTTGCCAAAGCACAAGGAATAAATGTCATATATTTTCCTCAAGACTTAAAGAGTCATTTAAAGCTTAAAATCCATGATTTCTTTGATAAGGATACTATGTCTGTTCATCTTAAGGAAAATGTTGTTCCAATGGCTAAAAAGGGGAAACCTGGAAATATAAATCTTGTTAAACTATCTGACGAGAAATTAACTTATAGTTATATTCAAGAATTAGTAAATGAAATAATCGAAAGTTCAAGGCATGATTTTAGGAGTTATATTGAAATGGATATGGATGGTGCAACCGTTGTTCAATCAAGAGAGTTTAGGATTTCAATAGCTAAACCACCTTTCTCAGAAGGTTTAGAAATAACAGCTGTCCGTCCTGTTGCTAATGTTTCAATTTATGAATATGAACTTTCTGATATGTTAATTGAAAAACTAAAAAATAATTCAAATGGAATTTTGATTTCCGGTTCTCCAGGAGCTGGAAAAAGCACATTTGCCCAGGCATTAGCTGAATTTTATTCTAATGAAATGAACAAGATTGTTAAGACGATGGAATCTCCACGAGACTTGCAGGTTGGGGATGAAATTACACAGTACTCTCCACTTGAGGGAAGCATGGAGAAAACTTCTGATTTACTTTTATTGGTTAGACCTGATTTTACTATTTATGATGAACTTAGAAAAACTGATGATTTTCATATATTTGCTGATATGAGACTTGCAGGTGTTGGAATGATTGGGGTTGTTCATGCGACTAAACCAATAGATGGAATACAAAGAATAGCTTCAAGGGTAGAACTAGGTGTAATCCCATCGATAGTTGATACTAATATTTTTATTGAAGATGGTGAGATTAAAGCTGTTTATGAAACAAGTTTAACTGTTAAAGTTCCAAGTGGAATGAAAGAAGCTGATTTAGCAAGACCAGTTATTGAAGTTCGTGATTTTAAGACAAAAGAGCTTAAAAACGAGATTTATACTTATGGAGAACAGACTATTGTTATGGATATTGATTTGTTAACTTTCCCTGAAGGTCTGAAGAAAAAATCTTCATTAGAAAATATTGCTGAGAAGGAGATATTAAAAGAACTTAAGAAAATCCTTCCGAAATCAAGGATGAAGATTAAATTTGTATCAGAAGATAGAATTGATGTTTATATTGAAGAAAAGTATATTCCACGATTTATTGGAAAGGGTGGAAAAAGAATTGATAAATTGGAGAACAAATTAGGAATTAGTATTGGTGTTGAGTCAATAGATGATGTAGTTAAGGATATGAAAAATCAAAAACCATTTTATTTAGACGTTGATAAAAATAAAAAGTTTTTGAACTTGTATTTTCCAAAAGAGTCTGTTGGAAATAGTTTTGAAATCTATGCTGGAGATGTTTATCTTTTCACAGCAACCGTTGGTAAAAATTCAATGGTTCGACTCAGAACAAATCTTGAACTAAGTTATGCAATATTGGATGCCTTAGAGTTAAATGTTCCTATAGCTGCTAGGAAAATATGAGATATATATTTACAAATTCATTTTTAGTAAAGAATTTATCTTTAGCTAAGTTATCACGGAGATAAAATGAAGAATTTTAAGTATTTAATAGCTAAAATATTTGGGAAAATTGCTTTACATGGTGTGAAATTAGGTAAAGGAATGGGTAAAAGTTTTCCTGGTCACTTGTTTTTAAGAATAGCATCATACAATGGTTTGAAAGAATTAGCTAAGAACCCTAAATATGGATCTATTATAGTAACTGGAACTAACGGTAAAACAACATCTACTAAGATTTTAATTAAATTAATGGAGAATGATTATAAACTTGCTACTAACTACGAAAGTAACACAATAAATGCTGTTGCAACAGCTTTGATTAATGATAATGTGGATTTTAGTATCTTTGAATATGGTATTAGGGATGTATCAAATGGGATTCCAGATAAAATTCAAGAGCTTGTAGATCCAGTTGGTGTTGTATATACAAATATTTCAAGGGAACATACTCAAGTAGGAGGAGTTAAAAATAAGTTTGAAAATTATCTTCATGCTAAATCACTTCTTTCAAAAAACATGAGAAAGGGAATTATTATAAGCAATGGAAACAATCCATATACAGCATACATTGCTAAAAATAAGGAATATGAAGCTGAAAAAAGTGGATATGACCTTAAAGTGAATTACTTCGCATTAGCATTAAATTTAGAAACTACAGATAAAAAATGCCCAGTTTGTTCTAAAGTTTTACAATATCATATAGATGCTAAGGATAATTCAAATAACGATACTGTATTTTATAGTTGCGATTGTGGATTTTCTAAACCAAAACCTCAAGTTGAAGTAACTGAAATTGAAATTAAGGAGGATGAGTGGAGATTTAGAGTTTCTGGAAATCCTTATAACTATTTTTTAAGAGACAATTTTAATTTTAATTTTAATTGTGATTTTCCTCCAATTGGATTACACAATATTAACAATGGACTAACAGCTATTACTGTGTATGCTTCCTTTACTTCAAAACCTGAAAAATTTGAGGAAAATGTTAAAAAAACTTTTAGTAAACTAAGTAAAGAAATACTACCTCCTGGTCGTTTTGAAATCTTTGAAATAAAGAAAAATATTCCTTCAACTTCAAAGAATTCAAATCAAGAAAAGGGTGAAATAACCAAATATGTTGGTTTAGGTCAAGGAGATAATGGTGAAGCATTAAATGTTAATGTTAATTTCATGAAGTCAATAATGAAAAATTATGATATTCACTTTATTTATACAAGTCCTGATGATTATGAAGAAGAGATTTTTGATGACCATTTAAAAGCAATTAAGAAAGCTAACCCAGTTAAAGTTAGTGTTTTACCTGGTAGAAATTCAGCGAAAATGGGTGAGAAATCTTATAACATTATTAAAGAAAGTTATAATGCTGAATTTTATCCAACTGTAGATCCAGATGAAAGAATAAATAAAATTCATGAGATTATATTATCCTCTGATATGGATTATGTTATTGCTTCTGGTTGTGGAGAAGAACAGAAAATGTGGCAGATAATAAAGGAACAATTAAGGAGAAAATTATAATCTACATTATTTACTAAGTTATGACTTGTTTAGAGACGATTTAATAGCTATTACTGGTTTTTCTGTTTGTGTTGATTTCTTTGAGTGTTTTTGGCTTAGTTTATTGGAGAAGAAATACTTTATGTTCTAAATTTTTTTAATTTTTTGTTTGAAAGCATGTTTTGCCGCTGATTTATATGTAAATACTTTAACATATCCCACACCATTATTGGAATTTATTAAAATCTTCTATTAAGGCTCTTATCTTCTTAAAATACTTTCCATTTGTCTATCAATTGACTGA
>JAISZW010000064.1 GCA_031284445.1 Candidatus Methanovirga basalitermitum
CGGATGGGGGCCTCGGAGGTGCGGGCGGCAAGGCGGGAACCAGCAATCTCAACGCTCTTGTCGGAGCCTCAGAGGATGCCGCTCCCGAAGACGGCGGCGATGCCAGTTCCAGCACAGGCGGCGCGGGCGGCAACGGGGCTTCGGTGGGACTGACTCAACCCGGGGTTGGATTTATTATTAATTCCATCTTTGTACAGGGTGGAAATGGCGGAAATGGCGGCAACGCCGGGAACGGCACCGCCGGAAATGGCGGAAACGGCGGTAGCGCGTCGCTTGTACTCTCCTTCGACACGAACGTAACCGACAATGTTAATGTTTTCAGCGGCTATGGCGGCACTACAAACGACGGAAGCGGCGGAATCGATATGCTACGTTTTAATTGGGCCACTTGGTAGCACTATTTTATTTAACGTCGCTACCATCAACTGAGCCAGTTAAATATTAGTAATAATGCAAAAAATTAGCACTGCTATAAATAGAATATTGAGCAATCTCGTATTTAATAGATAACCCATAAATAATTTTAAAGCTACAAAAATTGAAAAAACTTATCATTATATTAATTATGTGCATTCAACATAATCTTAAAATATTTAATCTATATGACTGTATATAAGATTAACTTGATTGTTGTGTATTTAATAGCAAAAATGCGCAATAAAATCAGTAATTTTTTTACGCAAAGTGCGCTTTTGTGTTTATTTATTTTCTATGTGTTTATTTTCTAATTATGTGTTTATTTTTATGCTTTTTGCTACAAATGAATTTTGCTTTTTAAGTGACAATTTGATTTATAGCCATTTTGAAAATTTTTTTGTAATTATTTGTTATTAAAAATTTTTAAGCTTGATTGTTGTATCTCATCAATGATCGTCAGGGTACAGTATTGTTAAACAATTTTCATAAAATATATTTGTGTAAAATTAGTACTATTTTTTTTAATAATCATAAGATGCTAATCATCTTCATTAAAATAAATTTTTGATATTACAATGCACGGACTGTAATATATAATAAAACATAGGCGGTGATGAGTTAAGGGCGTGACAGAAGTGGCAGGTGGGTTACGATGTGACAGAAGCGGCAGGTTGGTTACGATGTGACAGAAGCGGCAGGTTGGTTACGATGTGAGAAAAACGGCAGGCGGGTTACGATGTGACAGAAGCGGCAGGTGGGTTGCGATGTGACAGAAACGGCAGGCGGGTTACGATGTGACAGAAGCGGCAGGCTGGTTAAGCAGATATAAAGACTTAGGTCGTTGCAAGTTTATAATTGTGCATTGACTATTTTTCTATTTGTTATCAATACTCATTGAACATCTTTTTTCCGCAGCATCTATAGTACGATTTGCGTAATCAATAATATGCATTCCTTTTCTTAATTCAACATTCGGGGAATAGTTCAATAGAGCATATAAAATATCGTCTCGACTATATCCTTCTTTAATCATTCTACATACTACTGCAAAATCTCCCCTGCTTAGATCATAATTATTGTTATGTAATTGTGTATGCTTTTCCCATTGCTTAAAATACGTTTTAAAAGCTTCATTTGAGTCTAACTTATTAGAGTTAAATTTAATTTTTTCATTTTTTATATTAACAGATTCACTTAATTTTATCTCTAATAATTTATTGTTTGCATATTCAATCAAATCATTTCGATTAATAGCATTTTCGCCAGAAGATTCACAACATAAAACAAACGGATATCCCTTATCAGTTAAATATTTTTGTTTTCTATTCGTAAAACCTGCCAATCGTCCATAATGAATTGAACCAACACTTCCGATATCACCCTTATATTCCATGGCAAGAAATTTAGATAATATTTTTCTGACTTCACTTGATAATGGCTCTAATCCAAGAGAGATCCATGCCTGGTAATTTGCTTTGCTTGTCTGAATAATACATGCTGGATTATGTCCTTTTGCTTTCATTAATTCGATATTATTATAGTTGACATCGTCAATTAAAATTATTGCTCTATTGATATTCTTTGAAGGACAAATAAAAATATCATTTCCATTTACATTTTGAGCTTTAAGAAATGGTATTCTATTATTTATATCGCATACTGTTAAATTATCATAATTTTTCATAATATTTTGTGACCGATTGAATATTCCAATTTTATATAATGAGCAATTCATTGCAATTAATTGCCTATTTATTGCATGAGTAGTTATGTCAGACATTATATCACCTTTCTTACTATCTAGAGCGTGAATGTTTGTGACGGTATGATTGTTTTGGATCAGAATTTATCAAATTTAAAACTATTGAATTAGAACCTATCCTGCTTAATAAACTAGGAAGTATTAATTCGTTTTTAAAAAAAATATTCCATTGTGACAATACGAGATTTGAAATAATAATAGTACTCTTCTTGTCATTACGATTATTTATAATTTGATAAAAATCTAAAATTTCTTTTGGGTCAGTATCTATCAAATGAATTTCATCTATAATCAGCAAGTCACATTTGCTTAACTTATTAATATACCTGTCTAATTTAACGCTTCCTTTAAAATTAATTAAATTATTCATTATTTTATGGCCTGATGTATATAACACTTTATAATTTTTACAGATAGCCTCATATGCGATAGCATTCGCTAAATGAGTTTTACCAAATCCAGGATTACCAAAAATTAGTACATCCATAGGCATGTCTATAAATTTACATGTTTTTACTTCATTAAAATTATCAACTTTAAGTTTTGGATACATATTTTTATTAAGAATAAATGTATCAAATGTTTTACCTAACTCAATCTTTCCGAATTTTGCTTTTCGGGAAATTTTTTTATTATCGTTTAGGTCTAATTGAACGTCAAATATTATGTTCAATTTTTCTCTAAAAGATCTATCAACAGTTATATAATCTTCCATATTGACAAACGCCTCTAGATTTAATTCAGTTGCTTTTTTGGTTAATAAGTCCTTACTTGTCATTATCATCGTCTCCTTTATCGTTAGAGTTTATATCATCATCATCATCTACATCATCTACATCATCTACATCATTTGTAGATAATTCCTTAGACAAACCAATCATATCGTCAACACAATCTAAATAGTTATACTCATCTGATGAAGCAGATCCAATATTAATTTCTAGTTCATTAATATTTCTGATTTCGTTTAATTTTTGTACCAAATTGAATTTAATTTTTTGATATGTAGGTGCTCCTGTATCATTTGCCTTACGAATTGCATCATAAAATATTTTTTCATCAGTTATATTATATTCTTCAATCAATATTACCGTATTTCCTAGTTCCTCTAACGATTTTCCATTATTTTCCAGATATTTTCTAAATTCTTCTAATTCATACGGCAAAGGGCCTTCATTGAGAAAATATGCGCTACCTCTTGCACGTGGTTTTTTGACTAACAGGCTTATAAAGTGTTTGAAATTTGATATATATTTGTCCTTTTGTATCTCTAGAACATGTTCTGCTACAATTGTTCCTTTATAATATACCTTAATCATATGTGCTGACACAACAATTGTTACATATTTACCGGCACACTGTTTTGGTACAGAGTAATTATTAGTATTATATGAAAAAAACATATGATGATTAACCTTTACCCTTTTTGAAACATTTAGTCTGGTATACTCAGCATCTGGTATTGGATTTAGTTTTTCCTGTTCCTGTTTGTATAACTCAGCTATTGATAAACTTTTCTTTTGTACTCTATGCTTATTATTGTATTCATCACATTTTGCTCGAAGAACGTCTGCTAACTCTTTAATATCTCTACAGTGTGGGAGTCCTGTTAGTATAGATGCTTTTAAAGTTTTGCAAAGATTTTCGACTCCACCTTTTTCATTTCCTTTTGCTGCATTCATATAAACGGCTTTAAACCCATAGTGGATTCTTAGTTCTGTAAATTGTTGATTTTCTAGTGCCTTTGCACCACTATATTTTTTAACGACAGTCTTCATATTGTCATACCAAATTTCTTCTGGTATACCGCCCATGTACTTAAATGTTTCTATATGTGCAAGACCTAAATTATAAAATTTCATATTAATCATTGGTATTGTAAATATTCTATTGCTGTATCTCAAATTTGCACAAAAAACAGTTACTTTCACTTTTGTTTTTTCAGCTCCTATTCTAACGTTAATTTCTGTCCAATCTACTTGCATAACTTGTCCAGGTTTATAGGATAATTTCAAAAAAACATTATTCCGGTTGGTTATTATTTCCCTCAAGTATTTAGTAACAGTTGAGTATCCAACTATCATTCTTTTACTTACAGCTTTATGTACCGCCACTGCAGTTATTCTTTGTTTTGTAGTGGTATCTTTTTCAAGTTCACTCACTACTTCTATTATACATTTAGTTAAATTTTCATTATATTCTGATCTCGTTATATTTCTTGGATTAATATTGGCCTCATATTGCACTGGAAGATGTTTACCACTCCAGTATTTACTTACCGTACCACGAGATATACCAAGTATTCTCGCAGTCTTCCTTTGTGAATTCTTATTACGTTGACAAAGTCGGATTTTTAAAATTATGTCCATTTTGTCCATTTTGTCCGTTTTGTCCATTGTGATCCTCCTGACTGTTTCGTGTTAAAATTTAACACTATCGTTAAATATCGATTTACATGATGATTCATCAAATAAACCTGTTAGCAAGTTTTAAAGCATATCATCGGTATAAACGGGTATATTATACAATACACCTTTGGGCTTAATTTCTATGACTATTCAGTTACCAGACGAACAAGACAGAGATTCGTTTTACGTAATCCATTTGCATAAATAACATCTTAAATTTCATACCGTTTTTAAGTGTATTTGAAAGTTAATGTATAGTCCTTAAAAATTTATATAAAGAAGCGATTGTTAACTACCACATTCAAATTATAAATTTAATCATGCTATCTTTTGGTCATCCTAATTTATTATATAGATAGATAAGTAGTGTAAATATGAGTCAGCTGTTCGATCCTTACGGATCGATTCATTTAGCCGTAACGCATCACAAATTTGGACTCCGGGCTCCGATAATTTTGGGTAAATTTTCCCAAAATAATTTTTTTATGGGTCTTTTTCAATTCTCTACTGATCATGCCAAACTCATTCCGCCAAGTAATAGAGTGTACTTTCTTCTTAGGACGTTTGATACCATTTAGCAAGTTATAAATTGAAATAAAATCATCATAAATACTTGGATCAAGTTTATACAGTTTATTTCCATGACAATTTGTAAATGGTTTGTCATAAAAATATTTTTTCACTCCGTTGGAATCCATAAAATCTATGCTGTATTTGCGGAGTTTACGGTGTTTACGATGATTGCTATTCGTTCTTAAGCAGTACGAATTCGACACATTCTCTATCTGAATATAGATATTCATTTTAAGAAGATGCATAATCACTATCAGAAGATAGATAATTAAAAGTAATTCAATGATTTCTGTCATTTCGATTGACCTCTCGTCATCCTTCTAAAATTAAAAGGAAGCATTTAATCTATTTTGATGTGATGTTTCCTAAAGGAAACTTCTCGAGAAATATAGAAAATTGGATCTATATGGTGTAATAAATTTACAAATGCACACTTGGGGGGGCACGCTTCTGACAATACACACATTGAACGGCCACAAAATAGTTTCGTTTTAAGTGTTTCCAACACAATAACATCATTGATAAAATCCTTTAATTAACATGTTGCCTTAAAAGCAATAGGTTCATCATATAAACTGTCTATAAAATGACTAGTTATCAAACTCAAAATCAAATCTACAATCATTAAATTCAAACATCAGTTGAGACTTTATTACTATATAAACGGGTTATTATGACTGCTAATCAGACTAATTAAGGATAACCTGTCGTTGCAACTACCACTATAGGTAAATAAATTCGGTTCCGAGTAGCTGCAACCGACTCTAAGATGACCAACAGTAGGCTCTACTAGCCTGCTCTGTGGAGCTGTATTCATCCTGCCGTGCCACCCCATCAACGAAACACAAAAGCTCGGCACAGGGCATTGGAGAACATTTATTGTTGAAATATGCATAATGATTAAACGCACCTCTATATGCATCTATGATATTTATTAATTTTTGATATTTTGCTTGAATTTTAAATATATTTCGTTTAGGACGTTCATTTTTTTATCAAGATCAGTAACCAGTTCTTTAACTGCGATATTAGTTTGATCTATTTCGCTGATTTCGAAATTCAGTTTGTCAATAGATTTAATAATAAGATTAATTAAATCGCATATTTTATTTTGTTTGCTCAGTTGGTTTCTTTTTTTCCTTATTTTTGGAGTAACTTTACCAACAGAGTATTTTGCTTCAGCCATCAATTTTTTAAATGAATCGTCATCAACTTCGTTTTTAGCGCAATAATTTGCAATAAATTTAATTTGATCTGAATTCAGCTGCTCTTGAGACGCATATGATGCTATTTCGTTTTGAAATCTTTCTGGAATTTTAGATATAATTGTTGCTGTATTATGGCTTAACGTTCCATTTCTGGACATCTCTATTACATTTTCTGTCAGGTTTTTATTAAGATTTTCAATTTTACTTAACCATCCTTTTGATATATTAAGAGAATCACGTATCTCTTTTCGTGTTGCCCCTTCAGCAATTGCCAAATTTATATTATTTGAAAACCAGATTGGATCAAATCGCTTTCTTAGTCTTTCTAGCCGTAAAGAACAAATAATTGATGATTTTTTATCTAAATCTACTTTACATACAGATATATCGTTTGCACCAGACTTTTTTGCTGCATATAATTTATCATGCCCATATATTACTTCTCCCTTGTTTGCTATTACTGAACCTCTACAATCATATTTTTCATATATATCAGCCAATTCTTTAATCTGTTTATCATCGAGCGTAGGTGCTTTATCAGGGTCAATGTGCAGATCCCTTATGTTACATACGCCCAATCCTTTTTTGTTATTTGTCATTTGTAAGATCCCTTTTTTTAGTAAATTTAGAATAATCTATAAATAAAACTATTCTCATAATGAACCGTTATAAAAAGTAGCCCCATCATGTAGAAGCTGAAATCGTTTATCTAATTTTATAGCCAGGGCGAATCACCTGCTTAGGCTTATAAAAGCCAGTACCAGCATATCCTCCCTATCATACGCATACCAGGTGTTTCATGAGTGTATGTTTTTAAAATAATTTCGGCTTCATAATTTTTCTAAAAATAGGGTCTAAAGCTATCAAATATTCTAATTATACTTAAATCATCATTTATCTTACTTTTGATTCATAAAAAATATAAATATCCCCATAATATTTTCTTTGTTGACCTTTTTTCTATAATTTGCTCTATATTATTTAGATAAATTATATATATGATTTCATAAATAATCTTAATATAATTTTAGTAATCTTTTTATTTCGTTATAATTCATCATATATTCTAAAAGTATATACTTTTATCGTTATCTTCAACGTATTGTGTATAAAATTATTTTAATATACCAAATTACGTCAGAGCATATAATTCGAACTATAGGCAAATTAACTGAGTCAGTTGGATAGAATTATAACAATTTATTTCAATGTTAAAATCTTTAAACTTACTATATTTGCCGTTTAATCATGTCACACTTTAGTGAATCAATATGACAACTATACAGTTATACTTATCTTAGCCAATAAAATTTTACCAAATAGTCAATATCATCAAGATATTAATGATTACGTCTTATATTTTTATTATAATTGTTTGTCATATATTATAATAATCATAACTTAATATTATGCTGTCTTTAAACGTTAAACTATTCAAATTTTTATATCCTGTATTACTTATTCATATTGATCGTTTTATTAAATTTTATGATTATCAGATTACATTAACTAATTTTAATAATACCGTTTATTGCATCTTAAACAACACAAAATCATAAATAAAACATGTCACACAATTGTTCAATACTTTGTTTTATTCCAGAAGGAAAATAAATATAAACAAGTGAATATTTATGATTATAGTATATTATCTCTAAAATTTGTTGAATTGTCATCTTTACTGTATGGTATTGTTTCAGCAATAACACACATGATGTTGTATTATACAGAACAAAATTTGTTGTCAGAAACAACAATAATATTGAATCGTTTTTTATAATAATTCAAATACATATAATAAAATCTTTCTTTGTAATATTTCTTAGATATACTTAAAGGCTGATTTATTGGGTTATATTTTCTATCTGTAATAGAAATTTTTACTATCAACTTTTGAGTGATTTTGTTTAATACTCGGTTATATGTTTCTTTAAGTGATGATTCTGTTTTATTTTTTGGTTTAATACATTCTTCTGGTATGTCAAACTCTTTTAAAAATAATTTAATTTCTATCGCAGATCTTCTAACAGTAGAGTAACTAAAACATGGTGCAATAAATTGTTTTTTTATTTGATGTGCAACATCTCTTAAACTAAAATAAGTACATAAGTATACTAATCCTGCTTGTATATAATAAAAAGTTGGATATTTTTTTCTTGGAAAATAAAATTCTGGCACCATAAGATATTTTGCAGCATTAGTTGTTGTTAATAATGGAATTTCTAAAATAAAATTCTTATTCTTTATTCTTACAGTATGTTTACTATACGTTATACTTATAATTTTTTCGTTTTTAATATGCTGGTTTATAAAGCATGGAACAAATAATTCTCCAAAAGCAAAATCATCTGTATACATTTTAATATATATTATTTTTTGTGCTATATTATTATGATGAAGTATACCTTTTAATTTCTTTACGCTTTTCTGGCTACTTAAACTTTCATAAGGTATATATACACATGGTAATTTTGTTGCGTTCAAATTTTTTAATACATTTTGATCTATATCTAGAAAATTATAATTATCTGTATATATGCACATTTTATCATCTTTTGCAATTTCTTCAGAGAGTGATAAATCGTTTATGCTCATTACACTATTCTTATTGACACTTTCGTCAATATTAAATAAAGACATTTTTGCTTGATTATTATTGTTTGATGATAAACTATTGAATGATGGAATAGTTAGAATATTAGATATCTGCGTTAGTTCTTCTAAAATAGATTTCTCAGAAGAGTTGATTTTTAAAGTTTCATTTGATATTATAGTCATGTGTGTGGGTTTTCCTTTCAAGCTTCTGTTTTGCCAAACTCATTATGCTTGAAATCGATTGAAAAATCCACACACTTTTTTTTGTACTATCCACCACTATTAGAAGCAACAATCTAATAATTCAATATATTTTGTGTTATGATTTTTTCCATAATATTTAAATAAAAATATTGGTTTAATTTAAAATCTATATGAATTTTATCTAAAATTATATTCTATATAGCTGTTATAGATATGTTTCCATTTTTTTGCTTATATTTTTTAAGCATAGTTGATTCTTTTACTAGAATTTGTATAAAAGTCTAATGATAACGATACCTTTTTAACTAAATAAAGTTTATGCATTAGCCAAATTTTAAATAATGTGTAATTTCAAACGACATACAGATATGTCTTTATAAATATCTTTATATATAACAACTCTTTTAAATTTTTTCTTGTAAATTAACTTTTTTTTGAGATCCTTATCATCAAAAAATGTTTAAAATTCAATATAACTATTTAATGATTAACAAAAAAAATGCCAGAACTAATAAAGGTCGTTCTGGCTTCTACATATAGAAAGCAATTTATTGTTTAACACAATTTATAGATAATACTGTATATAGTATGTTATTATATTATTTTGTATTTTTATATTTAGAACATTTAACAAGTTTCTATGCAAAGTGGCCTAAATATAATCGATTTGGTAGCACTTTTTTCAAAATAATCAAAAAGTGGCCCAATTTAAGCGTAGCGCTTTAGGCCACTTTGGCCTAGTATTATCGTAGCGGATCCACAAGGGGACACCTTGTCTGCATTGTTGAAATACATCATCACATTTTATATTTGATATTCATACAG
>JAISZW010000107.1 GCA_031284445.1 Candidatus Methanovirga basalitermitum
TGTTTATCAATTATTAATCTTAATTATAATTATAAAAATTCTTTAAATCAAATTTAAATAAATTATATTGGATATAATATTTTATAAAATGACAAACTTTTCCAAAATGACTATAAATATAATGGAATTTAAAAAATTGTATTACTTAAAAAAATTATTTCATTCACTATATTTGATAATAAACGAAGAATAAATGAAAAAAAAAGAAAATTAAAGTTAACTCATAGAGTTAAAATTTGGATTTTTTTAAATGCAGTAAAACAATTTCACTATGAGTTCCTAATCTTAATGGAGGACTTCCTGTTCCAACACCATCAGTTACAGATAAGTAAGTGTTATCATCTTTAAAAAGTCCTTTTAGATATGGAAATGCCCTTTTAAAGATCAGAGTCATTGGATAAAATTGTCCACCATGTGTATGACCCGAAAGTTGAATATCAAAACCTATTGATCTAAAGAATTCCCAATTAATAGGTACATGATAGACCAAAATATTAACTTGATATGAGTCAATCATTTTTTCTATTTTTTTAATTGTTTCTTCTTGTTCATGCTGATTTCCAAATGAGTAAGGCAATCCAAATATATTTAAACCTTTAAATTCTATTTTATCGTTTATAATACTTTTAATACCTGCAATTTCAGTTGCTTTTAATAGTGGATCAATTCCTCTGTAGTAATCATGATTTCCAAAAACGAAAAATATGGGTATTTTAGACTCTTTTAAGGTTATAAACATGTTTTCTTTAATGGATGAATAACCATCAGCCAAATCTCCTGAAATTATGACTATATCGGCAGATACAGAGTTAATTTTATTGATTAAATTCGTTAGTAGTTTTTTATTTCTTATTGAACCTATGTGCAAATCTGAGATATGGATAATTGTAAGTTCTTCACATAAATTATTGATTTCAAGGTCATGTTCTGTTATTATGATTCTATGAGCATTTATGTAGGCATAAATTCCTACTAAAACAACCGCCAAATACATCAACAGCATAATATATTTTGGAAGAGGAATAGCTATTTGAATAATATAAATTGCAAATGTTACCATTCCATACATTAATGCAAGCCATTTAATTATCTCGGATAGTGTTATTGAAAATCTTGTGATTGGATTTGAATAAAAATATTCTATTACAAAAGATAATAAATCAACAGTCACAATAGCTATTGTAAGAATATTAACATTATATCCATCAGTAAAAAGAAAACTTATGAAATATAGGAGAAAATATAGATATATCCCATAAAGTATAGATTTTACAGGTCCCATTACTAAAAATCTAACATTTATTAATCTCATTTAATCATTAACTCTATTTTTATTTAAACCATAATCTCTTAAGGATATTGAATCATCGAACTTTTTTTATTTAAACCGCATCATCGTGTTGGATTATTGAACTTTCATTTAATAGGCTAACCCATATATAATCGTACATATTAGATTTTTTAATATCAGCTATATTTTTAAGTAATTTATCTTCGATTAAAACATTTTCAATTTCTTCATGATAACGATAATAGTTAAGTTTTACTCTAACACCATTTAACTGACTTGTTACTGGTGTTGGAGAATTAATTTCTTGAATAGCTGGAATTTGCTTTTCAATCGCATTTTTAACAAAAATAGATGGAACTATTGGTGGATCAGAAGTCATTTCCCTTCTTTTATTATCTAAAATTTCTTCAACTGTTTTAACTAATTCTTTTAATGCTCTGATATTTTCCCCTCTTTTCAATCTTCTTGGAATCCGGCCCAAACCAGAAACATACTTATCTGCACCATTTAAATCATTTATATCAATATCAGGAAAACCAGTAACTATAACAGGAACATTGATGTTGTTGTATAAGAAAGATTTATCTATTATACATTGTTTAAAACTACCTAAAGCGAAAATAGCTATATCATGTTCTTCAATTAAACTGACTTCGTATTGACTTATTCCAGCTATTCCTTTTCCAGCTCCTCTTGCTAAACCGATCATGTTGTCTTTAGCTCCAAAACGGCGAAGATACTCTGAAATATCACATGATGCATGAGGAAGGTGATGTCTTGCTAATGTTGGAGAGACAATAGCTATTTCAGTCCCAGCCATTGGAGCAATGGAAACTTCTCCTAAAAGCTCTTTAGCTTTTTCTTTTATTTTATCAATATCCTCAATAGGAATAGATATGTTCAATACGATATCCATTTGTATAATATTTTCTTGGAGGATAAAGCCACCTAAATCATCTATAAGCTCCTTAATCTCTTCACTTTTATGAATCCCTCCAGAGTATTTTAAAGTTTCATACATTAATCTCATATCTCCCTTAATTTTTTATAACCCATGCAAAAATTTCTATTTTATTATTTACATTATCACCTTAATAAATTATTTATATTAAATTATAAGAATATAAAATTAAAAAATATAAATAATGTTTTTCTACTTAAAATTATTTATATAGAAAATAAAAATATGATATAAAGTCTTGGGTAACAAGCCTAAAATTGGTGAAAAAACTATCATTACTGTGTTTATTGTACATATTTTATACTTCCTTAATGATAATTGATGTTGCCCAATTTCTACAAGTAATCGGGGATTTCAACTTGATTAATGAAAAGACAGTTTCAATGAATGAAGAAAAAATAGTTGATTATATAAAAGATTTAGGTATTGAAAGAGCTAAAGATATTAATGTCTCAAAAATCAAAGAAGATTTAAAAACTCAATACATTGGTCAAAAAATCTATGCCTTTCAAAAAGTTGACTCTACAAATGTAATAGCTAAATTTTTAGCTGGAACTGGAATTGAAGAAGGAACCATAGTTATCGCAAGATCTCAAATTAAAGGTAAAGGGAGAATGGGAAAGAAGTGGGAGTCACCACTTGGAGGAATATGGTTATCCATCATATTAAATCCAAAAATGAACCCAGAACAAGCTTCTTTAATAACATTAGGGGCAGGTGTAGCTGTAACAAAGGCTATAAGGGGTTTAGGAGTGGATGTTCGAATTAAATGGCCTAACGATATACTAATTGGTGATAAAAAAATAGCTGGAATACTTACAGAAGCAAACTCCAGATCTCACACCCTTGATTATATCGTAGTTGGTATAGGTATTGATAGTAACATAGATTCAAATTCTATTTCTAAAAAAACTAAAGTTAAATCTACAACTCTTAAAGATGAATTAAAAAAAAATATCAATGAAAATAAACTTATAACAAATCTATTAAAAGAATTTGAGAATATATACGAACACTTTAAAAGCGAAGAATTCGAAGAGATATTATATGAGTGGAGAAATCTTTCTCAAACAATTGGTAGTTATGTTGTAATAGAACAACCATTTGGTAGAGTCTTAAAAGGATATGTTGTAGGGATTAACAATCAAGGATCTTTAATTTTAGAGTTGAATAATGGTAAATTAAAGAAAATAATCTCTGGAGAAAGTCACATCACAGAAATCTCAAAATCTGAAATTGAAGACAAGTACACATATCAAATATCTTAAGTACCAATTTTCAACAATCCACCATCTAAAACAAATTATTGAACTACTACGACCTTATTGGGGTTGTAAATTCTCTTTAGATATTTTTAATGGAACATAGTGTGGATAGCTTGAATTTCCGTAGTTTCTATAGTTCTTTCAGGGAACTTAGCATTTTTATAGATATTTACCGCTACATTTATATCTTCATGGTGCTTAGCATTACAAACAGAATAAATTCAAATGATCCTTATCCAATCCACTATTTGGATTAGTAAAAGAATTCTTTGGGTTTAGTTAAAAAAATAAAGGAATAAAAAGAGTAATTAGATGCCGTGGGCCGGACTTGAACCAGCGACATCTAGATCTTCAGTCTAGCGTTCTCCCAGCTGAACTACCACGGCAATGGACTGGACGAGATTCGAACTCGTGATCACCTCCGTGTCAGGGAGGTATCATACCCCTAGACCACCAGTCCCAATACTTATAGTTGGTTTTTCATTAAACATTTTAAGTTTTAAGGGAATCATTTTTAAAATTAGATATATTGATTTTTTATCATATGATGTATATAAAGTTTTTTATAAAAAAAGTCAAAATGAAAAGGATAGTATAAAAAATTATTCAAAAAATAAATAAAAAAGATTTGAAAATAAATTTCACCGTTAAAATAAAAAAAGTTATTGGCCTGAAACAAGACCAATAGAAATAAAACCATTTATCTAACAGCTAATTTAATATCTTCAGCTTTTACAGTTTTTCTACCAGCATGTTTAGCGAAAGAAACAGCCTTTTTAGCTATATCCTCACCAACTTCTTCTAATGCATCTCTTAATACTAATTTTGCATCATCACTGATTCTTTGAGCACCAACATTTGTCAAGATACGACCGACTGGTGCGATTGGTAATTCACTCATTTTTTCACCTCCAAGTTAATATTGTACTATGTTATATATAAAGGTTTCTAATATTCTTATCAAAATTTTATTAAAATTTGTATTGAATCTATGAGGACAATACATATTATATTAAAGAAAATTAAAATATAAATCTTTAAAAATTAAAGAGAAATTGTTATTAAAAAGTAAATTAACTGAAAAATACAACTTTAAAAAAGTGAAAAAATATCTTGTTTAAACTTCTTTATTTTAATTATAACTCTATAGAAGCAGATAAAAATTAAATATTAACAATATAAAAACTATTAAAAACAAAAAAATGGATATTTTTTTTATTATAATATTTTAAAACATTTTATGTTCTGATATAGATTAAAATAGCTATAATTAAATAATATTTAAAGAAATAAATCCTTTAAAGTCAATTAAAAATTAGGATTTTAGCTGATTTAAAGATTACTAAATTTTCAATTGTACAAGATAATTACCATTCTAAGATGAGAAGATTTTTCAGAAATAGATTAAAAATCAGATAAAAAAGAGAAATTTTGATTGTATCCAAAATTGCATTGTGGATGTTGCACAATTTTTTCATGAAAATTTGTGACCAACCTATATCAGCAAATAATAATATGGGATGTTAGATTTTCACATTTCAGCGAGGCATTTTAATGTCTTGTTATCACGAGTTAACTTCGATACTATTAACCATGCTAAAAATACATTCAAAAAAGTGTTTTTGATCGTTGATTTATATGTAAAATACTGGAATTTTAGCATATCTCACATTATTATCGGAATTTAAAAAAATCTTCAATTAAAACTCTTGCATTCTTAAAATCTTTCCATTTATCTATCAATCTACTGAATATAGAAAAAATTTTACTATAAATAGATTTTTCACGTTATTTAGAACCAAAACATTCCAATGGATAGCAAAAATATGCTTAATATCTTTTCTTTTTTCGTATTTCACTTAGGATAAAATAAAGAAATGATTTTATACTCAAACTATTCACAAAGTGAATTTAAGGAAATTTATTTCCTGTTTTCTCCGAAATCTTTTCTTAGTTCATCTATAGCTCATTAACAACATATTTTTCATCTACCCCCCCATAAAACGTTGCGATTAATGGGATTTTTATATAGTTTAGAAAGTCCTTTTTTCATGTTAGAAAATTTTTGATTTTCTTAATTTAAAGCTTTAACAATTGTTTAATACCATTTAAAGTTAATTTTTGTCTTGTTTTTATAGAATCGATATCTTTAAATACTAAGTTCAACAAA
>JAISZW010000109.1 GCA_031284445.1 Candidatus Methanovirga basalitermitum
TGTTTATCAATTATTAATCTTAATTATAATTATAAAAATTCTTTAAATCAAATTTAAATAAATTATATTGGATATAATATTTTATAAAATGACAAACTTTTCCAAAATGACTATAAATAAACTTGAAAATTTTAGAAAAACTCCACAAAAATTTACATCCTCATAATTTTCCATATGAAATCTTAATTTCCATGAAATCTTAATGCCTTAAACCTTTAAATATTAGTTATGCACATGTACTAAACAATAATACTAGAAGTATAAACAATAGGGAAAAAATGTGATAAGATGACAATTAGGAATTATGAGCAACGAAAAAGTCGATTGATTGTCTATGATCCATTAGATAATGTTCCAGGAGAACATCCTTGTTTTATTGTTGATGAATTAGTTGAGAATTTATATTTTAGCAATATACATTCTAAATATGAGGATACGGCTGGAAATCCAGTTTATAACCGTAAAATTTTTTAAAATAGATTTGATGGCAACTATTGATGGTATATTCTCTTTTCGTGGTGTTTATTTGTAAACTAAGATTAATGATGTGTATAAATTCTTAGCAGGAAATGAAGAGCCTGATTTCAGAACTTTTTGCCTTTCAAGAAAAGAAAACAAAGAATTTATACGAAAAAGCATTATTAATGGTTATAGATACAGGTAAAAAGTTAAATGTAGTTTCAATGAATCATATATCCATTGATGGTAGTTATTTTAAAGGAAATGTAGCAGTTAATCAACTGTTCACAGGAAAAGATATAAAAATAGTTGAAGAGATAATACAAGTTAAAAAAGTATCTAAAAAAATATTCAATGGAGATACTAAGGTTTTAGATAAAGTACAGAAAGTTAAAAAGAAATCAGATGAAAACTGGTAGAATAAAGTTAATATGACTGATCCTGATACTTTTGCAATGAAAAAATAAAAAAGGAGTTTATGAATCATTATACAATACAATGTTCAATTGTGATTATGATTCTAAGTTCATAATCGGTATAGATATAGCTAATTCACCAGTAGATACTAATAAATTAATATCAGTATTGAAAAACCTAAAAAAAACAATAAGAACACCAAAAAAAAATTATTTTAAGTGTAGATTCAATTTTCACCAATTGAAATGCATTAAAATACCTTGAAGGAGAAAATATTAAAGGGTTAATACCAAACAAATATCAGGCTTCATATTAATAAAAATAAAAACTATCAAGAAAATAACCAATATCATAAACACAATTTTACTTATAATAGTGAAAATGAGATTTATACATGCCCTAATGGTGTGACATTACCATTTTAAAAATCAATATAAAGATAAAAGGAAAGTATACTACACTAATCAATGCAAATGTTCTAATAAAAAAGAATGCATATGAAAACAGAAAAAAAGAATAATAACGGCATATGTTGGAGAACAAAGTATGCAACGGATGAAAATAGAAATGGAAAAACCTGAAAAACAAAAAAGAGTACTCGAAAAGGAGTTCAGCAGGAGAGTCGCCAATTGGTGATATTAAGCATAAGAATAAGATTCGTGAATTCAATACCAGAGGAAATGAAAATGTACTCATAGAAGTTATTAAAATGGCAATTTCACACAATATTAGAATATTTGTGAGTAAATATGTGCAAAATGAAGTATGTTTCCATGATATTGGAAAAATATTATCCTCAACATTGAAAAATATTTGTAAATTTTTACAATTTTTTAAGAAAACCCATTTATCATAATACTATTTAAAATAAAAGTATTAAGACATAATTGTTGGACAACCTCTTGTACATTAAAAAAAAGTACATCCATTATGCTCTTTTTTTATTGAGAATTATTTTTATTGAGAATTAAGTATAATTGATTTTACATATTACTCTACATTTGATTTTAAAAATGATGACTATAGCATAAGATCTTCTAAAAATTGTTGTTTATACTCATATCTATAATTTGATGAGTCTTACTATGGGCATTATTTTTAAAACTTTAGTTGAGTGCTATTAATATATTAAATAATGTTTGTAAGTAAAGAAGCTTCGTTTTCCTTATGGATGAAGCCCAAAATGATTAATAGATTCGTTCTCTTCAAATCCACACATTAGATTCATATTCTGAATAGCTTGACCTGATGCTCCTTTAACAAGGTTATCAATAGCTGAAATAACCACTATTCTTCCAGTTTCATCGACTTCAAATCCACCAATATGAACATAATTAGATCCTCTAACTGAACTTAGTCGAGGAATTTCTCCTATCTCAAGAACTTTTACAAATGGCTCATTTAAATATTCCTTTTTGTAAATCTTATTTAGTTCTTCGTTACTTAAATTTAAATCATCATTCATTCTAAAACTATGACTTGTGGTTAAAATTCCTCTAATGACAGGTACGAGATGTGCAGTAAATGATACTTTAACCTTATGAAATTCATTTAATTCCTGTTGGATTTCTGCTGTATGTCTATGAGTTGTTATTTTGTAAGGATTAACATTATCACTTATATTTGGAAAATGGAATGATTTTGATGGTTTAATTCCACCTCCAGTCACACCAGTCTTTGAGTCAAGTACAACACGATCCACAATTTTTTTTTTTGATAAAGGCAATGTTGCTAATATTCCCCCAGTTGGGAAGCATCCTGGATTAGCTATTAAATTAGCTCCCTTTATCTCTTCTCTGTAAATTTCTGGAAGACCATAAACAGCATTTAATGGTGCTGTGTGATCTAATCCATACCATTTTTCATAGACCGAAAAATCTCTAAATCTGTAATCTCCACTTAAATCAATGACTTTAGATCCTAGCTCAAGGAATTCTGGAACTATTTTCATAGATGCTCCATGGGGAGTTGCTGTAAAGACAATATCTGCATCTACTGAACTAGGTTTTAAATCAACGAATTTAAGTTCCATTTCTCTTAAATGCGGGTGAATTTTATAAATTGGAATGTTTTGATGTTGTCTTGAAGTCACAGCAGATATTTCAACTTTTGGGTGATTTGCTAAAAGACGGATCAATTCTCCTCCAGTATACCCACTTCCACCGATAATAGCTACTTTAATCATTTTAATACTCTTTATGATTTGTTTAAACAATAAATATTAATTTAATCTTTTATTTTATTGATAGTGTTTAACAGTTATCAAATTGGGATTTTTTAAATACGGTTTTCTTTATTTTTCTAATAATCTTACATGAACTATCCAATTCAGATACTCTATAATCTTCCACTCTCTTAACATCAGAATTTATGTCTCGGCTCTTTAGACTTTTTTTTAATTCTTCAATACTGTATTTTTGGTCTTGTCCAATAGCGATTATATCAGGATTTATCCCTTTAACAATCCTGAACATATCCCCTTCATAACCCAAATAAGCTTCATCAACTGGTTTTAACCATTTTATCATCTCCAACCTCTGATTTTCATCGATGATAGGGACTCTCTTCCTTCCACGAACTGTAGAATCACGAGCTACAACAACCACTAATTTAGATCCTTTTCCACCAAACTCCTTAGCTTTTTGTAAATATAATGCATGTCCAGGATGTAATAAATCAAATGTGCCTGTTGCCATTACTAAAACCATAGTTTCACCACAAAATCAGATTGTTCTATTATAGTGGAATAAAAAATGTTCTTAACTGAAAAATTATAAATTTTCTAAATTAAAACAAGTTTTAATTATTAAAATAACCATTTAAAATAGATTTATTTCTATAATTATTAATTATAATTTTTTTAATTAAGAATTTAATAAATATAATGGAATTTAAAAAATTGTATTACTTAAAAAAAATTATCTCATTCACCATATTATTAATTATTGAAGTTTTAATGCTTCTTTAAAATCTATTTTATTCTTATACAATGCTGAACCAATAACCACACCTTTAATATCAGTCTTCTTTAGTTCTTTTAAATCATCAAAGGTACTCACCCCTCCAGAATAAATTATAGGGATATTCACAGAATTTTTAAGTTCTAATATAGGTTCAAGAGACATTCCATTCAATAATCCTTCAACATCTACATTAGTAAAAAGTATACTTCCAGCTCCTAAATCTTCATATTCTTTAGCTATTTCGCTTGGATTTTTATTAATATCTTCGCTCCAACCTTTTATAAGAACCTTATTATCTTTACTATCCAATGAAACTACTATTCTCTCGCCACCATACTCTTTTGATAAAATTTTTATGGATTCAGGTTGCTTAATACCCATAGTTCCAAGAATTATTCTCTCAACACCTAAATTTAAAAGATTATTAGCATATTTAATATCTCGTATTCCACCACCCAACTGAATAGGGATAGAAACTTCATTTAATACCTTTTTAATAGCTATTAAATTAGATTCATTGTTAATAGCCCCATCCAAATCAATCAGATGAATTAACTCTGCTCCATCCTCCTCCCACCTCTTAGCTATTTTCTCTGGGTTAGCTATTTTAACCATTTCTGTTCCAGGTTTACCTTGCACTAATTGAACACATTTCCCATCTTTAATATCTACTGCAGGAATTACAAACATTTTATTTTCCTGAAAAAACATTTTATTTTCCCCACTATTTTTATAGATTAACTTTAAAAACATTTAAGTTTTGAAGATCTTTTGAGAAAATTCCCAAAGGAGAATTTGTTCTGCAATTACTTTAACCACTAAAGTAAGACCATACAGAGCTAATAAGCCAAAAAAAAAATTAAAACTATAAAATTATATAACACTCACTCTATGTTATGAATATAGTGTAGCACTTAATTTTTAACAAAAATCAAAATATTACCATTAAAATTAAAAATTATTATTTTTTAAATAAATATTTAATATTTACTAAATTATTAAACAAAGATCTAATTATTCTTTATATTAAATAGTACTTATAATTTT
>JAISZW010000101.1 GCA_031284445.1 Candidatus Methanovirga basalitermitum
TTTTGTTAACTTTTGTATGTTTTGGTGTGTTTGTAATTCAGATTGGTATTGGTTTTAATTTTGGTTTTGGTTTTGGTTTTATAACATATTCATTTGTTAATTCTTATGAAAGTATTATATACAAAACACAAAAATTTATGTTAAAATGGGTAAATTTGTTTATTTGTAATAAACAAATAATGAAAAAGAATATTTTTCTAAGTTAATATGTATCATCATTTGGAGTTATTTTTTGTAATAGGAAAGTAATAGTTATTGATAAAGTTATAATAGGTATTGTCAGATCCAATTAGTAACTTCTATTATGATAATCTGATTGAGAATAGAATATTTTTGGAGTCTTATTTCTGTCATAGTATAGTAGAAATTTTTATTTAATCTATAAACTACAATAAATAAAAATATAATATTAAGAAACAAATATAATAGAAAATGCAAATATAAATTAATTAAGTTGTTTTCATTATTAAGAAACAAATATAATAAAATACATTAATAAACAAATTAATAAATAAATTTAATGTTAACTGACAAAAAACCAAATAAATAAATAAATAAATTAATTAATTAATTAATAAATGAAATTAATTGGGATAATCAGAGATAAAAGTAGGGACAGAATTAGAAGGTAGAGAAACATGAGGATTGGAAGAAGAATTAAGATTAGAAGGATGAGCAGAAGGAAATGTACCAGGAGGAGCAGGTGTAGAACCATAACCAGCAGGAGGAAGACTGTAAAGATTAGAAGGAAGAGAGTAAGTATTAGAAGGCAAAAAAGATTTTGAATGAGAATTACTAGGAGGTTGAACAAGGTTAGGAAGATTATCTTGAGGTTGTGGAAGGTTAGTTTGAGATTGAGGAGGAAAACCTTGAGGAGGATAATTTTGAGGATAATTTTGAGGATAATAACCAGGAGCAACCATAACAAATGGAATAAAAGGAGTATTTTGAATAAGAGTGTTTGTTGCATGTTGAATTGCTGCTTCTGCTGCTATTTTATCAGCTTCTACTTTTGCTGCAACTTTCGTTGATATTTCCTTTAACAAATTTTGTGAAAAATAAAAATAATTAAAAATAAACTTCATTTCTTTTTTTTACAATATAAGGAATTAAAAAAAGATCAACAATATCTAAAAAGAAAAATTAAGAAAGAAAAAAAATGGCAATAAACTCCATATCATAAAACCACCGTAAGTACAGAAACTCAATACACAAATAATTTCATGAAAACCCAGATACGCATAATGACATCCTTGAAATATATAAAATAAAATAAAACAATAACTATAATTTAACAAATAAACCACTACATCCAAGAAAACCAAATGACCAAAATACATAAGCAATTCCAATACTAAACTGACAAAAACATTAGTAATTTATATACAAACCTAAAAAAAGTGTGTTAAAATAAACTTTTCCATTACCACCAGCAGGAATATTATGATCATCTAGTGTTCTTTTAATTTCACTGCTCCATTCTATACCTTCATACTTAGCATCACTCTTCATTTTTAATAATCACCCTTAATTATATTAAAAAAAATTATCAATCAAATTTAATTTGTTTATTTATGTCATGATTGTTTTTTCATTTAATTATTTTTTTATCATTTAATAAATTATATTTTCTCTTTGTTTGACTTCATTATTTCTTCTCCAAATTTCTTTTCTTCATATTTCATATTCATATTCATATTCATATTCATATTTGTTTTCTTCTTTCTTAATATTTGTTTTCTTCTTTCTTAATATTTAAAAATATAAAATATTTTAATTTATATGAGAAAAAAATAATAATAAATAAACACCTACTATTTCTTCCATTTTCTTCATTTTCAAAAATTTTATTTGTAATCAACAGATCTTTCATACCTTTTTCCAATCTGTTTCATTTTAAAAATAAATACATGAAAATAAATTATATATATTTCCAAAAAAAAAATGATTCAAATATGATTTGTGTATTTATATCTGTAAATTTCAAATTTCATCAATTAACATTTCTACATGATAAATATAGGTTAGTATTTATTTTTATTTTGAGAGAAAAGAAAAATCAGAATACATAAACAACTAATATAACATTTCAATAATCTTCTAAATTTCAGTATGAATTATTATAAGTAACATTGCAAAACACAGGTAATAAAAGTTGAATTGTAATATAAAATTTTTGAAATCATTTTATCTTTGTGTAAATAAAACATAAAAATAAAATAAACAGTTAAATGTTAAGGATAATAACGTTACTAAAAAAACTTAATACTTTTTCGTTTTGATTTTATTTCCGTTCATATATTAATTATCACTACCATGATAAAAATCCACATAATTATTAATATTAAGGGGTAAGAAAATATGAGATTTTTCTGGTTATTAACTTTATTTATTTTTCTAGTAACTTGCAGTGAATGCAAATATCATTGGTATTGTTCTGAAAGAAAGTTTGAAAAAGTTCTAGGGTGGAAACATCAAAATAATCAAACAGTTGAAGATATTGTTGCTGATAATGACATTTTTAATTCAGAATCAGTAGTTTTCGAATCAATTCTTCGATATTGTAACACTCCTGATGGATGCTGTAATGATTATTGTAAATCAACAAAAAAATGTTTCAGTTCATTTGGATTTGTAATTGGATTTCCTTGTTTATTTTTTTTTTTTTTTTTTTTTTTTTTTAGCATATATAAATTTTAGTTTTTGTAATTTTTGTTTTGTTTATTTTAATGATGTTATCGTTTGCTATTTTTAATTTTTTTATAATTATTTTTATTATTATTCTATAAATTCAATTTTTTATATTTTTTTTATTATTATATAAATTCAATTTTTTAATTTATTTTCAGAGCATTATTCATTGATAATTGTTGTAATAAATCTCACGAATGTGCATATTTTAATTGCAGTATAAAAGGATTTTGCCTTATTCTTCTGTTTTTGCTTATATTTCTTCTTTATTTTGCTCCATTTTTATTTTTTTTTATTATTTCATTGTTTTTTTCCTATTCTGGTGCGGTTCGATATATTTTGATGGGAATTTCAATTTTTTTATTTACTACTTTTTCAATAGCATTCTTTTTTGTAATCATTAAAAATTTACCAGATTATTGGAATTCTGAATTTTTAACTGTTTACTATTATCCATTTTTCCCCATAATGATTTCACTACTTTTGTTTTTGCTATATTCTGTTGTTATTTCTTCAATGAGTCTTTCAAGACAATCATCTAGAGTTGATTCTCCTCTTCCTCTTGTTTGTGAATTTGATAAAAAAGGAATATACGCAAATGAAGAAAAATACTAATAGAAATAGAAAGCGGAATGACTTCCTTCAGATGTTTTGAGATTGAAAGAATATAATAATAATTATAGTTGTTTTTTCTTTTGTCTTTTGGTGGATAATTAAAAGGTGAAAATAATAAAAATA
>JAISZW010000144.1 GCA_031284445.1 Candidatus Methanovirga basalitermitum
TTATTCTACTATCTGCTTGCTTATCTAAACTGTCTTTGGAGTTGGTGACACTTGTAGAATCGTTACTGAAAGGTATGTTTACTGCTATATCTTTCTTTGCTTGTTGGTAAGCTAATTTCGTAGCATGTATACTATTCCATGCTCTGTTACTAAACCTAAAACATTTACTAAAAAACTCTTTATGTTCTTTTTTAGGATATATCCGTCTTACTCTACCTTGTATAACTTTTCATGATTATCACCTACTTTACTACTAATTCCTCCCCCTACTAAAGTAAGGGGATTCCTTAGCTATTTATGTTGATATTTCCTTGCACAGTTTTCTACTGCTTTAGCAAATTCTTCTTTGGCATCATCACTAATTCTCTCAGCACCTGTATTTTTTAAAATTCTTGTTAAAGGAGCGATTGGTAATTCACTCATAATTTTACCTTGTCATATTTTTATTAAATTAAAATATATATTTTAAACTACTAAAAGATATTAAAACCATATAAATTTTTAAAATGTTCATTAATTGGGAGCAATTAAAAAAAAATCTTAATAATTTAATAGTTTTAAACTACAGTATATATGTTAAGTTTTCTAATATATAAAGATAACAGGAACTATTTCAATGAATCAACTTAAGGATTCTTGACTAAAATTTCTATTTAGAATCTTGCCTATCAAGCTTTATTTTTAATTTCAATCAGAGTTTTAAAAAATAATTTTCTTAAGTTGACAACATTATGAATTTTTAGAATTTAATTATAAATGGAATGTGATATAATGAATTTGTTTAATGAAATTTTAATACCTTTTAATCTTCAAATTTTTTATTTTTTTAACCATACTCTTCATAATAACTTTTTTGATTTTTTAATGCCTTTAATCACTAATTTTGCAGATGATTTTGCAGTTAAACTATTTTCTTTAGTCATAGTTCTCATAGGTTGTTTTTATAAAAATAAAAAACTTATATTAGTTGGTATTTTGGCTTTTGCATCTGTTTGTTTGTGTCATGATCTTACACTTTATCTAAAGCAGCTTTTCCTTCAAAATAGACCTTTCATTTCCTTGAATGATGTTAATTTATTGGTTTCTAAAGATGTCTTTGCTCATGATTATAATTTCTCATTCCCTTCAGGTCATACATCCAATATTTTTTCTTTTGCAACTGCCGTTGGTTTAAATTACAGTTTAAAGATTAGAGAAAAAACATTTAAATCTGCTTGGATTCTTTTCCCAATAGCTGGATTTTTAGGAATCGTGAGAATATATATTGGAGTTCATTTCCCTTTTGATGTTTTAATTGGGGCTTTAGTTGGTATTTGTTCTGCTTTAATAGCAGTAAAAATATTTAAGTGTATTTTTAAAGTTTTTTCAGTTGATTTTAACACTTTAAATGATTAAACTTCAACAACAAGATTATATTTCTTAGGTGGGGTTTTATTGAGAAAAGATTTAAATATTGGGCTTGTTGTACATGGTCCTAAAATCATAGATTCTAACTTTGCTATGATAATTATAGACTTACTATCTGAATTTGGTAAGGTTAAAGCTATTTTAGGTGGGACAATGGGACGAACAGCTGTTATTGATGCATCATTAGAGGATATTATTGATATTAGTCATAAAAGACTTCCAAGTGAATCAATAGCTATTCTCAAAAAAAGCGATATGAATTTAATAGTTTTAATAAACTATGGAAAATCAGAGACAACAGGCCATAGTTTTGGTTTTAAGGTTTTTAATAATTCATTCATTAAAAACAATTGGAATATACCTCCTTTTATTCAGATTGAAAGACCTGGAGAAGATGATGGGACAATCATCCCATGGAATAAGAATGATTTAGATAATATTACCAAAAAAATAGCTAAACATTTTAATTTAAACATCATAAATCCAAAAACAACAGTAAAAAAACATTTTCCATACTGTTTAAGCTTGTATAAGAATTACTTGAACTCTGAACACCCAATAGATCCAATTAATACAGCCAATGAAGAAAAAGTTTATAGAGCCATTAAAGGTGTTTTACCTGATGAAAACATATTTATAAATGGTGTGGTGGTTGGAAAATCCACTTCAAAAGATTTAACCTTAATAACTAAGGATGGTTATCTTGTTGATATGATTGGTGGTGAGATAAAGAAACATGGAGTTGAAAAGTTATCGAAGATTGATTTAAATAAAGCTATTGTTAAGACAGGATTATTTCGCACATCTAAAGTCAAACCAAGAATATTAAATCATGAAAATAATGATTCATTTAAAGTTTCTCTTTTAAACCACATAGCTGAAGATGTTTATAGTTTCAAAGATTGTGACTTGGTTATCACGGTTGGTGATGATACAAGCCTTGTATCTTCAGATGTACTATACAGATTCAACATTCCAATTATAGGAATAACTGATGGGGATTTAGATAAAGTTGTTGAATCTCCATTTAAAAATAAAAAATCAAGAATCATTGAACTTGAAGCTGGTTTCGATGATATAATAGGAGAATTAATTTCAAAAAAACTTTTTAAATCTAAAAATTCAATTTTCTACAATTTAAATGATTTCAATAGTGTTGACAACTTAATTGATATGATTCAAGATAAAATAATTCAAATAATTCAAGAAAAACATGTTAAATTTATTATTTATTAATAGAACATATACATTATATGGATTTATGAGCCTGTAAAAAAGTGTGGAGTTACTTGGAAAAATTTGCTTTTATTTATAAAATAACTTGAAAATTTTAGAAAAACTCCACAAAACTTTTACACTCTCGGATTTATAAATAATTAATTTTATTAAATGAAAAAAAACACTAAAATGATAAAGTTACTAATGGTGTTTAGATGAGTAAAGATATTGAAAAAATCGTTAATGAATTAACTATTCATGAAAAAAAACTTTTAAATGCTTTAAGGGAAGATGAAAATAAAAGCCCTGAAGATATATCAAAGGAAACTGAGATGAACATTAAGTCAGTGATGAGTGCTGCTGGATCTCTTGCTTCTAAAGATATTATTGAAGTTAATACTATTGCAAATGATACTGTTCAACTACCAGATGGTTTAAAATGGGCTAAATCATCCTTACCTGAGAGAAAAATTTTAAATGTTTTAAAGGATGATAATGAAATAACTATGAAAGATTTAAGCAATATTGTAGAGGGTAATGAGATTAAAATAGCTGTTGGATGGTTAATTCGTAAAAAATGGGCTAAACTTGAAAAAGGAATTGTATATCTTAGTGACGTTGGATTAAAATCTGTTAACAAAAAAGGTGAGGATGAAAAACTGTTAGATATTTTATTAGAAAACGATGAAGTGGCTATTTCTTCCTTAGATGATGAATTACTCCAAGGATTAAAACTTTTAAAAAGTAGAAAAAATTTAATTAAAATTAAAACCAATAAGGTTCATAGTTTTCATGTTATTAATATCGGATTAAAAATATTTAAGTATGGTTTTACAATTCAAGAAGAAGCAACACAACTTACCCATCAAGATCTTAAAGATGGAAAATGGAAAGAACTATATTATCGACCCTATGACATTAATGCTAAGTTTCCCAAATATTTTCCAGGTAAAAGTCATCCTTTAAGAAGAATAATTGAAGAAATTAGAGAAATTTTTCTTAATTTAGGATTTAGTGAATCAAAGGGTCCTATTGTAGACTCTGCTTTTTGGAATTTTGATTCTCTTTTCCAACCACAAGACCATGCTGCTCGTGAAATGCAAGATACATTCTATGTTAAAAATCCTCCTAAGACAGATTTACCAGATGAAAACTTAGTTGAGAAAGTAGGTAGGGTTCATGAAAGTGGTGGTGAAACTGGTTCAGATGCTTGGAACTATAAGTGGAATGTTGAGGTTTCAAAGCAATCATTGCTTAGAACACATTCAACGGGAATATCTACACGTTATTTATATGAAAATAAGCCTCCTTTAAAAATGTTTTCAGTTGGTAAGGTTTTTAGAAGGGAAACCACCTCTTATAAGCATTTACCAGAGTTCTACCAAGTGGATGGTATAGTTGCTTGGGAAAAAATAAATTATCAATCTTTACTCGGGGTTTTAAAGGAATTTTACAATAAATTAGGCTTTGAAGTTAGATTTAGACCTGCTTATTTTCCATATACTTATCTTTCTACTGAATGTGAAATTTATTTAGAGGAAAAAGAAAGTTGGATTGAGCTTGGTGGTTCTGGAATGTTTAGAGTCGAAGTTTTAGAACCATTAAATATTGATGTTCCAGTTATGGCTTTTGGTCTTGGAGTAGAGAGATTGGCTATGATTAGACATGACATTAGTGACATTCGCATGTTATATAAAAGTGATATTGGCTGGTTAAGAAATTCAGCCATTGTAAATGGCTTAAAATTAGATTAAAGTAATTGAAATGAAGTAATTGAAATGAAGTAATTGAAATGAAGTAATTGAAATGAAGTAATTGAAATGAAGTAATTGAAATGAAGTAATTGAAATGAAGTAATTGAAATGAAGTAA
>JAISZW010000173.1 GCA_031284445.1 Candidatus Methanovirga basalitermitum
TTTGAGCTATTTCTTGATTATTATACTCTTTAGGTAGTCCTTTGAAACGAACACCATTTTTTAGTTTAGGTAGTATGATTCTATTACCTTGTATTCTAACAGCTTGATTAGTTGCATATGATTGTTTACTATTTCTAAAGGATTTGAATTTAACAAAACCTCTATTTTTTTTTTGTTTGAATGATTGTTTTACAGCTAAACTATAAGCTTTTATCACTAAATTCTTTATTCTACTGTCTGCTTTCTTATCTAAATTATCTTTCATATTCGTTACTAACCAGATACAATACTATACATTCCACAACCATTTAGTTTAGGTTGGAATTTGAATTTAGATACTAATGTATTCCATGCTCTTCTATCATATCTAAAACATTTATGAAAAAAATCAATATCAGACTTATTAGGATAAAGTCTTACTTTCAATCCTTTAGTCGTTTCTTTTATTGTTGATATTTTGTCTTTCTACATATTCTTGATAATATCATTTTTAGTCACCCTTATGTTATTATATATTTTATAATCTTATAAATACTATGTTTGCTACAAAAAAATTCATCTACCTAAAAATCAAAGATTATTTAGGAAGAATTCTTTTTTGACTATGAGTTAAAGTCAATGCTGTCAACTTAAGGATTTGTATTTTTTCTTCACTCATTATAATTATTTTCAGCATTTATCTGATGTTTCTATTTAACCATTAAAATTTACCCATTCATATAATCATACTCACAATATAAACTGATATAAAATAGTAAAACTTAAATAACAGTATCTATATACTTTTATTAATGTTTTTATCATTAATAAAAAGAGTAAAAGAGTAGATTAGAGAATGATGATAGGTAATCAGTATTTTTTTGAAAATATGAGTAACTTAAAAACAAATATAATATGTATTGGTTGAAGAAGTTTTCCAGAAATAGAAAAGGTGATAAGATACTATATATATTTTCTAAATTGGAAAGAGAGAAAAATGACAAAAATTGCAATTACAATTAAAACTTTTAATGAACAAGGAGTTCTGGAAAAAATAACAGAGAAAATATCTTCTATGAACTTAAACATTGTATATACTAATCTTTATCTTGAAAAAAATTCAAGTTTTATAAGTTTAGAATTAGAAAATGTAAAAGATATTGACCATATAATTAAAACCTTAAAATCCTTGGAATGTACTAAAACTATTGAAGTCCATGACTCATTAGTAGATATTTATGGAAAAAGAATTATCATCATAGGTGGAGGAGCTCAAGTTTCCCAAGTAGCTACTGGAGCAATTACAGAAGCAGACAGACATAACCTCAGAGGAGAAAGAATAAGTGTAGATACAATCCCTCTCGTTGGTGAAAAAGAAATAGCTGATGCTATTAATGCAATTACAAGACTTCCAAGAGTCAATGCCCTTGTCCTTGCTGGTTCTTTAATGGGTGGAGAAATAACTAATGCTGTAAGAAAAATTAAAAAAGAGCATGAAATCAATATTATTAGTCTAAACATGGCTGGAAGTGCATCAAAAAAAGCAGATATCATAGTAACCGATCCAATTCAAGCAGGAGTCATGAGTGTAATGTCAATAGCAGATACCGCAGAACTGAACATAACCAAAATAAAAAATAAAAAATTTTAAATTAGAAAAAAATTTTGATGAAATCAATTTTTAAATAAGATATAATAGCTACATCTCTTTCTATTGCCTTTGATAATTTTACGAAAAATACCATCCTATAGCTCCAGCTATTATGATAGTTATTATCTATATAATCCATGTCAAAAGTAGCTTGACCAGCCTTGAACTTATGTTCTTTTCTATATTTCTCTATATTTCCTGTATTTTAGACTTGTTTTCAAATATTCCATGACTTTTTCCACTAATAGACAATCATCATTTGGATTAACATAGTATTTTAGTTTTTTTGGAAGTAAACCCCCCATATCTTTATTGTATGATAAGATTGTCATATTCCACCAACTAAATCATTTTTATTTCTCCATGTTATAATGTTATATTTTATTATATATAAAACTAACCATTTTCAGAAGACATAGAAAAATAATTGTGCAACACTAACTCTGATGAAATTAATCATAAAAAATTAATGAATTGGTATAGTTTTGGAGCATGCAATTGCTTAAAATCTTTAAAACTCACAAATTTTGTAAACGATTATTTATAAAGTTTTCCATGATGATTATAATATCTTAATATCTTTTGGTTTTTGTATTGTCGTTTAAATAGGAACTTATTGCTGTAGAAATAGCTGCTATTTTTTTTGTTGATGTAAATGTTGATTTTAAACGGTTTATTCTTTTTAGATCTTTGAGAATGATCTTTTTCATTTCATCATCAATTCCTTTTCTGTGATCATCAACGAAATGAGTGTTTAAATCACCTTTAATAAAGTTTTCATTTTGCATAATAGCTTTATGGAAAGGAATGGTTGTTTTAACACCAAGAATAATGTATTCTCCTAGGGCTCTTTTCATTCTACCAATAGCTTCATTCCTATTTCTTCCAAAGGCAATTAATTTAGATATCATAGAGTCATAAAATATTGGTATGGTATAGTTCATATATATTCCACTATCAACACGAACTCCTGGACCTCCTGGCGACCGATATCCAGTAATTTTCCCATGATTTGGTATGAAATCACTAAACGGATCTTCTGCAGTTATACGGCATTCCATTCCATGACCATTAATACTAATATCTTTTTGATCGTAGCTTAATTCATCGCCATTAGCTATTTTTATTTGTTCTTTAATAAGATCTACATTCGTGACTATTTCTGTAACGGGGTGTTCTACTTGTATACGAGTGTTCATTTCTAAGAAGTAATAGTTTTTGTTATCATATAGAAATTCTATTGTTCCTGCACTTGTATAATCAGTAAATTCAGCGACTTTAATTGCACTATTTCCCATTTGTTCTCTTAATTCTTCAGTCATTATTGGTGATGGTGCTTCTTCTATTAGTTTTTGATGTCTTCTTTGGATGGAGCATTCACGATCACCAACATGTATTGTGTTTCCATGTTCATCGGCTAATATTTGGAATTCGATATGGCGAGGTTTTTTAAGATATTTTTCTATAAATACTGTTGAATCTCCGAAATTTGCTGAAGCAATAGATTGTGTTGATTCAATAGCACGAACTAATTCATTTTCTTCTTCAACTACACGCATACCCATCCCACCACCTCCAGATGAAGCTTTGATCATAATAGGGTATCCAATTGATTTAGCTATTTCTTTAGCTTCATTTATATCATTTATTCCTTCATCGGTACCTTCAACTACTGGAATGTTAGCTTTTCTCATCAATTGTTTAGCTGTTATTTTATCTCCCATAGCTTCAATAATAGAACTTTTAGGTCCTATTAATTTAATACCATTTTTCTCACATTCATTTCCTAATTTGGGATTTTCAGCTAAAAAACCATAACCTGGATGTATAGCATCAACTCCAGAGTCAGCAGATATTTGAATTATTTTATCTATGTTTAAATAGCTTTTTGCTGGTGATGGGTCACCTAGCCCATATTTTTCATCAGCATAGTTTGCATGTACTGAATTTTCATCTGCATCTGAGTAGATAGCTACATTTTCAATGTTTAATTCTCTACAAGCTCTCATTATTCGTATAGCTATTTCTCCTCTATTTGCAATTAAAATTTTATTGAACATTCTAATCCTCTTTTTGTAATTAAATAGACTATAATTAATTTAAATTGATATTAACTATCAGTAGTTCGTAAAGTATTAATTGTGTAGTGTGTATTACAAATTTATGAGACTAAAAAAAACACCACATAGAATACTATTGAATGATGATGTATTAAGTCTTTCGGTTAACGTTATTAGTAATATGTTGGGGTTGAAATCAGCTCCTAATGCAGCCTATAGTGAGAAAACGATTGCTTATCATATACTTAATGCTACTGCTTCTCGAACTATTCTTAGTAATGTTAGTAATCTTTGTGATGCTCCTTGAGGGAACTATTAGATGTAGACTTGGTGATATTGATTTAGATGAAACTGCTAAGCTTAAAATGAATTGAAGATTCATGCAATTAAAACCATACCTATGAAATTGATATGGCTATTGATCATGTCAATATTGTCTATTACAGCAAAAGAAAACGAAGGTAATAGAATTAAAACCCAACCTAAATAGTGAACTATCCAATCTTTCGCTTATGCTTCCATAATACCTAATATTAAGAAAATAAACGATTACACATTAGCTGAAATATATTCGCAGTAAAAACTTTAAAAGATACAGTATGATTTCTTATTAAAAGAAATCAAAGCCATTGGGTTTAAAATTAAAATACTTTTCCTTGATAGAGAGTTTTACACTATAGATGTGATAAATTACCTTCAAAACAAGGAAAAAAATCTTTTATTATACCTTGTGTGAAAAGAAGATCCCCATGGGGGAATACAAACCTATTAACTGGAAAAAAGTTATTCTACAGAGTATACTATGCGTTTAAAGGGATAATGAAGCTACATTTCAAGTTAATATAGTTGTTAAATACTCTAAAAGAAAATATAATCAGATGAAATAAAACACTTTGCATATGCAGTACATAATGTTGATATGCCTTTAAAAAACACATTTAAAGAGTATAGAAAACGTCTGCAATAAAATCCAGCTACAGACTAAAGACAAGCATGAACACATACCAGCACAAAAAAACCAGAACTAAGACTTTTATAAATAGGATTAGGTCTTCTACTAATCAATATTTGGATTTACATCCAATGAACCAGTATACCACGAGAAAACGGTCGACGAAATAATTTGGACATTCAAAACCATGTTAAAGCAAATCAACCGAGCAACCGAATAAAAATTAGGATTCAACAACAAAATAACAATCTAAAAACTAAGACCTCCACGGAAAAACCCATGAAAAACCCATGAAAATCATGAAAACAAGCACTGAATAACTATAAAAACAAAACAGAACCCTATAGAACATAAAAAAAAAAACTAATTGATAGAAAAAAAACAAAAAATATAAAACTAAAAACTACTAAAAACAAAAATATAAAAACACTTTACGAACTACTGATTATATTTAAAAACACTTTACGAACTACTGATTATATTGTGCATATTTTAATCCTTTTAAAGGTAGTTGTTTGGGTTTTTTAGGTCTTCTTCTTTTACCATGTTCTAGTAAACTCAACAGTACGAACTATATCTAATCAAATAAATGATTTTGTAATACATTCTACCATCAACTAACAAATAAAGGCAAATCATATGGATTCTATTAGATGTTTGTTTTTACAAGTTTCAGATTTCTGAGTCATATCTGAATGGACATGATAAAATTATAGGGTGTTAGAAATTAGATAAATTTCCAAGCATTATTCGTGCTTATTTCATACCATAATATATTTAAATATCTTGAAATATAAAATTACAAATTTAAAACAAATAATTACAAAATAAAAGGGTTCTCTAAACCATGAAAACTTAAATACCAGCATTTTCATATAGTATATTGTGATAAAATGAAAGATGCCACCCTTCACGATATAAGAAAACCCATAAATGTAATACTGTTGGACTTAGTATTTAAAGAAATATTGATTTCTAGAAAATACAAGACAAGAATTAGCTCGAAACAGTATTAAACAATTGTTAAAGCTTTAAATTAAGAAAATCAAAAATTTTCTAACATAAAAAAAAGACTTTTTAAACTATCTAAAAATCTCATTAATTGCAATGTTTTATGGTAATAGATAAAAAATATGTTGTTAATGAAAATAAACAAATAGATGAATTGAGAAAAGATTTCAGATTTAAAGGAAAGTTAGACTATAATCAACTGTATGAAGTTTTTTCAAGATTTAACTACTCAAGTGTTAACAATGTTTATTCCATCCAGGAGCAGTACCAGTATACTGGAATATATCTTGAATATATTAGAAGACCTTAAAAAAAGAAGAATATTTTGAGATTATGAGGAGACTTATATAATCGCTGATAAAGGTTCATATACATTTTATAAAACGCTCATGAACCTAACATAGTGCATAAGTATATATAGTTTTTTGTATAGATTATAATTCATGATTACTTTAGTTGATAATATGGATATGTTTGTTATGCCTGAAGATTTTGCTTTGGA
>JAISZW010000177.1 GCA_031284445.1 Candidatus Methanovirga basalitermitum
TTTAATTCTTACCATTTTTTTAAGCATAATATTTTGATAATTTTTCGTCAGCATTTTCTTTAGTGAAATTCCAATTTATTTTTCATTTCTATAATTCTGATAAGCTGTAGTTTCGCTTACTAATAGGTTTTTATTACTTATTCTTTTCGATACATTGTGTGTCCATCACATTAATTTCAGCCATATTAAGCCAACTCGCATGTATTTTAGATTGTCCATTGATGATTATTAGCTTTTTAGCATCATGGAATATATTGTCAACTAAATATTTTTAATGTAATGAGTAAAATTTGCTTTTGTTCTTCTGTTAGTGACTAATAATATCTCGTTTACCATCTATTAAAGTCAACAGCAACGAAAATATTGGCTGTTCCATTTCTTTTATATTGATAATCATACTTTTCAGGACTTCTTGGTTTCATTGGAATTCTATTCGCAGTATCCCCCTATTAAAGGTTTATGTTTCTCAATCAAAGCAAATTATTGGGTATTTGAGATCATAATCTTCAGAATACAATCTTAAAATATTGTACATCCTTTTTACGGTGTTCATTATCGTATTTCTTTTTATGCACCACATCTTTTTAGTCCATGGTTTTCTCGAGCTTTTTTTAAAACAATACGAACAGTTTCACGAGTCATTAGTCTCAAAACCAGATTTTTTTCTCATCTTTTGCAATTAATCTAACAGTCCATCGTTTTTTCCCTTCAGGAGGATCAGTACAAAGAGCGTGGCTTATCATTTAAAGCAGAATTCAGTCCTTCATCCATATATCTTTTTTTAATTTTACACACAGTTTTAGGAGTTATACCTAATATTTCAGCGATTTTTTCCTGATTTAAATCACTATTACTAATTAATATAAGTATAACTGCCCTAAATGTTTCTTTTGACTCTTTTAACAATTTATTTACAGATATTTCATCTTCTTCTTCCAAAATGAACTTCATAATATAACATATGAACACAATACTATATAAAACTAACATTATTAACTTGTCTTAACACTAGGAATATAAACAGTTATCTATGTTTCCTGTTATATTAAATTTTTGGTTTGCAATATCATTTTTACAGAAGTCAAAATCAAGTATGTTTATTAAAACATGAGATCTTAAGTCTTCTATTTTGCTTTTTTAGCTGAATTTGAGTAATCTGTCAAACTTTTAGAAAAAGTTTGATCAAAATGTTTGTAATTAAAATTTGAATCAAAACTTTTAGAAAAAGTTTGATCAAAATGTTTGTAATTAAAATTTGAATCAAAACTTAACTTGCTTAATTAAGCGAATTTTTAATTCGCTGACAAGAAAAATTTAGGAAAATCTTCGATTTTCTGAATTACAAAAATTTTCGATTTTTGGTAATCTTCGGTTTTTCATGGTTAGAAAATCTTTGATTTTCTTAAGCTTTTTTAAAGTTTTGTATGAAATATCTGCCATCAGAAGCAACTAATTTTAAATCCAAGATACAATTCTTCTTTCCATTAATTTCAACCGCAATTAACTTATTCGCAATGATATCTACTGAAGCCATTAAATCATTATTTTCCATAATGACTGAATTTACAAGTGACTTTAATTGATTCTCCATACATTTACTTGCCATATATTAAGAAAAAAGATAATCATCCGATGGATTAAAAGACCCCATACAATAAAAATCCTCCAATTGTTGTTTTTATTCATGAAATAGATGAATAATAAGATCTTTAGTATAATATAGCATATAAATATTACTTATAGAAAAATTAATATTAACAAAATATCTATTACCTCAAAAAAATGTTATCACTAAAAATTCCACAGAATAAAAAAAACCTTAAGTTGACAGCATTATGCAATGATAAACAAACTATTTATACTATTTTAAGTAATATTTATATTATTTTTGATAGGAAAATCATGAAATGTTGGCTATAAATTGAAAATAAAGTATAAAATAATAAAAATAGTTAATTAACTTATGGAGATGCAATGTCACCTATAGAAGCAAAAAATTAACAGTTTTTCTAAAATTATTATATAATAGCTAATTATTGAAATAAGAGGAGGTATTATTTGATTAAAAAAGCATTTATAACTGATTGTGAGGGACCCATATCTTTAAATGATAATGCATATGAGCTTTGTAGGGAATTTATTCCTGATGGGGATAAGTTTTTCAAAGTTGTAAGCAGTTTTGATGATTATTTGGTGGGTGTTAACCATGAAAACTACAATGCTGGAGATACCTTAAAGTTAATAGCTCCATTTTTAAGGGCGTATGGACTTAGTAATGAAAAAATTCTTGAGTTCTCTAATAAAAATTTGTCTTTGCTTAATGGTGCAAAAGAAACAATGGAATATGCAAAGAAGAACATGATTTCTTATATAGTTAGCACAAGTTATGGTCAATATATTAAAGCTTTATCTAATGAAATTAACTTTCCATACAAAAACACATTTTACACATATTTGGATATAGATACTATTCCAATAAAAGATGATGAAAAAGATCTATTATTTTCATTTAAAGATGAAATTTTAAAGAGTGATTTTGATCATCAAGAGAAGATTTTTTTTGAGGAAATTCCTAAGTTGAATATAGGTAGAATAAGTGAAAATATTGTGACTGTTGGTGGTTTAGGTAAAAAAATAGCTATTAATAAGATAATGGCAAGAGAAGATTTAACTGGAAAGGGTTTAATGTATGTTGGAGATAGTATAACTGATGTTGAATCATTGCAGTTTGTTCGTGAAAGTGAAGGTTTATCTGTTTCATTCAATGGAAATGAATCTGCTCTAAAAGAATCTGAAATAGCTATTATATCTGATGATACCATTGTAACTTCAGTTCTATTGGATTTATTCGGAAGATATAATAAAGAATACTGTTTAGAGTTTGTGAAAACATATTCTAATGATCCTTATAGGGCTTTTGAAAATTTAAGGATGAATTTTTCTTTAATGGATAAATTTAGAGAAGTTTTTGAGGATAAGGAAATTCCAACAGTTCAACTAATTGACGATGACAACTTCAATTATCTTCTTGAGATGAGTATGGATATGAGAAAAAAGATTCGAGGAGAGAATATTGGAGAATTATCATAGCTAATTTATTGGTTTGTGATTTTAATGTTATATAATTATAATAAAGTTGAAAATACCTTTTTTGAAGCATTTAATGGAATCTACACAAGACTACTTATAACTGCTGATGATAAGGATATTTTAAAGCAAGCAGCTTATGATTCAACAGCTACACCTGGAGCTGTTATTGGGAGAATCGAAGGTGGAGTTGAAGGTTTTATAGATAGGGATAAAACTCCAGATAATAGGTTGGGTGTTATTGCTCAATACTGGTTTAATTCTCATGATATGGAAAAATTTGAACTTGAATTGTCTTATAGAATACGTCAAGATATTCTTGTTAAACCATTTACATCTGTTTTTAATATGACCCATAATCCTAAGGGATTTATTGATATGATGAGGTATGTTGGACATTGTGGTGATGGTTATGAATGGGAAGAGGAAATTGGTGATAGGAATATGATTAATATTCCAATAGCTGTTCCAGATTTTAAAATAGAACATAAAATAGCTTATTCTGATGGGATTATGGGTGCTAACTTTTGGTACATGTGCAATGATAAAAAAGCTGTTGTTGAGGCAGGTCAAATAGCTATTGAAGTTATTAATGATATTGAAGGAGTTATTACTCCTTTTGGAATCTGTTCTGCTGCTTCTAAGGTTGAGACTAATTATCCTTGGATTGGTCCTACAACTAATCATTCATATTGCCCATCATTAAAAGAAAAACTTGTAAATGAATCTAAAGTCCCTGATGATGTTAAATATATTCCTGAGATTGTTATTAATGGTGTTAATAAAGAGGTTGTTAATAAAGCTGTTAAAACAGCTATTGATTCTATCGTTGATAGAGATGATATTGTGAAAATTTCAGCTGGTAACTTTAATGGAAAGTTAGGAAACTATAATTTTAATTTACTTGATATTTTAAATACAGATAAAGTGTAATCATAGTTTTAATATAGGTATATTTCAAGTGTAAATATTAATACCATAGTGTTATGAAAAAATAATTATTGGGATATTTTTGTATCAATATAATATTTTGATAATTTATCTACATTAATTTTAGTAAAATTCAATTTTATTCTACATTTTAAATTTCCATATCATCATAAATATAAATTTATCATAAAAATTAAATTTTCATAGCATCATTATATGAAATAGCTGTAAATATTTAAAATAATAGATTTTAAATCAAACTATCAATTACAAAAATTTTTTCCACTATAATTTAAAGATTGATATATGTAAATTTCAAATGTAAAGGTAAAATTATGAGCAATGCAGATGTCGTTGGTTTTGGAGCTTTAAACTTGGATATTATTTATCATGTAGATGAAATAGCTAAACATGATGAAGAATCATATATTAAATCTAAAAATATAAGCTGTGGTGGTTCTGCTGCTAATACTATTGTAGGATTATCAAATTTAGGGATTAAAACAAGTTATATAGGTAAAATAGCTGATGATGATGATGGTGAAATTTTAAAAATGAATTTAATTAGAAAAGGAGTTTATTTAAACAATTTAATTTATGCTGATATAGGAAATTCAGGGAAAGTCATGGGATTTGTTGATGAACAAGGTAATCGTGCATTATATGTTGATTCAGGAGTTAATGATGAAATAAATATCTCACAAATTAATGTTCAAGAAATTATAAATAGTAAAATAATTCATTACACATCATTCGTTGGAAATTCCATAAATGGACAGATTGATTTAATAGATCATTTGCCTAAAGATATGATTTTAAGTTTTGACCCTGGGATGATATATGTAAAAAAAGGTTTCTCTACCATTGAAAAAATTTTAGATAGGACAAATATACTACTTATTAATGAAAAAGAACTGAAAATTCTACTTAAACCAATTTTAAATGATAAATCAAATTTTAAAGACATGGCAAAGTATCTTCATGATGAAGGAATTGAAAATGTCATAGTTAAAAGAGGTGAAAAAGGAGTTTATGGAATTAAAAAAGACTATGAAGTTGAAATATCTCCAAATAAAGTAGTAACTATTGATACAACTGCTGCAGGGGACTCTTTTAATGCTGGATTTTTGTATTCATGCTTAAATAGCTATTCATTTGAAAAATCATGTATAATTGCTAATTGGGTTGCATCCACTTCAGTTACAAGTATTGGAACTTCTAGATTTCCAAATTTATCACAACTAAAAGAATTTGAAAGTTGTAAATTTGATTAAAATGGGGGTGTGAAAAATCCAACTGATATATTTCATACTACTGTCTTAAAACTATTTTTATTTTCAATTAAAATAATACTATAAATTTAATATATTTAAAAGAGTTTATATAAAAAAAATAAAATTAGTTCCTCTATTAATAACTATCGTTTATATACACTAATAATACATTTATATAAACCATATACATCAAAATATTAATAAAAATAAAATATTTAAAATAGGTTAAATAGCTGTTATTATAAGTTTAATAGAAGATTTGATAATGTAGGAGTGATTATGTGATACCTGGTATGAATCCAAAACAAATGAAGCAAATGGAAAGACAAATGAAAAAAATGGGAATGGATATGAAAGAATTTCATGGAGTTAAAGAAGTTATAATTAGATTTGAAGATAAAGAATTGATTATTCCCAATGCAGAAGTTAATATAATGAAAGTAATGGGTCAGGAAACCTACCAAATTACTGGTACAGCTACTGAAGTTGAAATTGAAGAAGAGTTAATGATTCCTGAGGAAGATATAAAAATGGTGGCAAAGCAAGGACAAACTTCCAAAAAAGAAGCTGAAAAAGCTTTAATAGCTACCAAAGGTGATTTAGCAGAAGCTATTTTAAAACTAAACCAATAAACACCCGATTAAAATGACATTTATAGTACATATTTCTGATTTACATATTGGAGGGACTGATTTTAATGAGGATGTCTTTTTTAATAATGTAGATACAGTTAATGACCTAAACCCCGATTTTATAATTTTTACTGGTGATTTAACAAACCATGGTTACTATGCAGAGTACATAAAAGCCATGGAATACATAAAATTCTTTAAATCTATGTTTTTTTCCATTCCTGGAAACCATGATGCTCGTAATTTAGGTTATGAAACCTTCCAAAAACTTATTGGTGAACGTAACTGGGCTCGCAATCTAAGCTCTAAGAAAGAGAAAAATGATAAGATACCTTATGATGATACCTTAAAAAAAGAATCTATGCTAAAAAATAATGGAATGAAGGAGATAATTAAGAAAAGTGATTTTAAATGTCCTGTTAATGTTAACAACATTACTTTAGTTGGTTTAGACAGTTCAGAGCCAGATATTAGTGATGGAAGTGTTGGTCGTCCTCAACAATTGTGGATGGAGGAGATTTTAACAGATTCTTATATAAACTCTACTTTTTCTATCGTGGCTATTCATCATCATGTTCTACCTATCCCTAAGACAGGAAGAGAACGCAATATACTATTTGATGCTGGAGATATTCTAAAATCATTAACAGATTTTGAAGTTAACATGGTTCTCTCAGGTCATAAACATGTGCCTTATTTATGGAAAGTTGAAAATACTCTTTTTGCTACCGCTGGCTCTTTTTCTTCTCTTAAGTTAAGAGGATCTTGTCCTAATTCGTTTAATACTTATGAAATTGAGGAAGATCATGTTGAAGCTATTTTAAAACCATACAGAAAAGACTATGTTCTTTTAGGAAAATACGAATTTTAAAAACACTATGCTAAAGTTAACTTTTAAGTTCATGCTCACACACCTAAATTTAACGGGATATATACTAAATTAAATTTAAATATAATTTTTCATAGTATTTAAACATGAACTATTTAATTAAGTTGATGAGATTTTGGTTAAAGGTTACCTTTTATAAAATATAGTAGATATTATATCCACACTATTAACATCAGCATTATCCATCTGTTAATTTATTAAACATACACTATCTTTACTAAAAGATTCTAAGAGATCATAGACCAATATTGCAGATGAAAAAACCATCAAACACCAATAAAATATTATCCACCTATGTAGATAACCAAAATCGCTCGGGAAAAAGCCCATACAAAACTGCGACACAAACCCAAGCAAAAACAAACAAAACAACAAACCACCAACCCATCTCTTCCCACTCAAATAAATCAAAGCCAAACTAAAACATGTCGCTAAAATAAACGACAACACTATGCAGATATAAAACAGATTAGAATCTATGAAACTATATTTCCCACCCTCAAAAACACTAAGCACAAATTTAAACTGTATAAAACTACTAAAATATGAAAAATTCATAAGAATAAAAGGTAGAAAACTAAATAGTGAGATTTTCTGATGTTTAGAAACTATAAAAGTATAAAACCCAAACACACCAAAAAATAAATAAGAAATTAAGTCAAAATGAGTAATTAAGCCATGAAAGAAAAGGTTAAAACCAACATCAGCTTTATCCATTAAACTAATCTGATTACTTGAAAGAGCTGCTTTTAAAACCATGCCCCTCTCTCTATTTCCTGGAGACATGCAAATCATCAAAACCCCAACAATAATAACCATAAAAAAAATAATATAGCTTTTAGGAACTTTCATCTTACCTAAAAAAAAGCATACTAACATGAAAATATAAACACCAAACACGATAATTAACATTAATTCTTGATTTATTGCAAAAATCAATGAAAAAATAGCTAAAAAATAAATTAAACCCTTTTTTAAGCCCCCATTCAAATCACCATTAAATATGTACTTTTTAACTAAATAGAAATGAATAACTGCAAAACTTAAAGGCCAAACATAATTTAAAGTAGTTGTTATATATCCTGCAGGAGCCTGAAGATCATATTGATAAGAGGAAAGATAAAACAAGAAAAATAGAAGACAAGACATTGAATTATATATTAACTGTCTCTTATTTGATAAATTTTCAAAATTTAATAGAATCCGTGGCATTAAAACACTCATAATTAAAATAATTAGAGAATCTAAAAGTTTCCAAACTTCACCAGGCAAATTACACAACACAGGTAAAAAGAAATTAGTCACAATTCTTGAACTCCAATGAAAATACAAATTCACTACAAAATTCTCTCCATTTAATTTAAATAAAGTATTTAATCCTTCAGCAAACCCAATATCATCACTAGTATGCGTAACTATGGGATAATGAAACAAAAATAACACAAATATAAACAACATAAAAGGAACATACACTTTTAAATCACTAACTTCCATAAAAAAAACCCTCTCCCTAAATAAAAATACAATGAATCATGTGTTCTGAAAAAGATATTTTCACTATTTAATCAATGAGTTCATATACACAACGAGGATAAGCTGGATAACAACGATTAATACTCCCTAATTTGTTTAATTTAAATCCATTTTCAATCATTGACCTATTAAAATCATCAATTATCAAATTAGTATTCTTCAAATCACCACAATCAAAAACATAAACCTGAACATTTTCTTTCACACTTGAAATACTCGTATCATTACTGTAGAGAATGAAATCATTCTCCAAATGGAAACTAAATTTAAACTTATCAACCATAAAGCTAGGACCAAGATATACTACTGTATCATTACGAGTCAAGTTACCTATAGCATTCTTAAACTGTAAATCCGTCATTTCTTCATAATTTTTACAATCAACAAAATAAACACTATTCACCACTCCACTAAATAAAACAATGATAAATATTGGGACAAAAATCATCTTATATTTGTAAGACTTACTTAAAAGTATTGAAAACGACAACCAAAAGCAAACTAACACCACAAACAAGTACCTCGCATCAAACATTGGTTTAACCAAAAAAGAAAATATTAATCCAAAAAACAAAACACCAATAAAACAACCAAAACCATAGATAACAATCATATCGTTTATAGGACTGTCCAAAAAATTTGGACAGTTCCCCTTCATTCTCTTTTTTACATCTTGATAAGATAAGAATAAAAATAAGACCATTATTACTATAAATAACCCAATTCCATAAATATCCAAGTTCCTATGGTTGAAAACATCAGTTATAGGCGAAAATATGAATCCAACAACATCCAGCACGTTTTCAAATGATGGAACACCCCACTCTGAACTGGTTAAATATTTGCTCATAGAAAAGAAATAAATCCAAGGACAATAAATCAATAATGTGACTATAGAAGACAAGACCCAATTCTTAAAAAATTTCCTATTTTTAAAAACCACATGAACAAGTAAGAATAAAAATAAAAAACAAATAGCTATTGCTCCATAATAATGAGTGTAAGCAGATAATAAACTAAAAATAGTGAATATAATCCAGTTTTTCTTAGTGGACTTTTTAATAATCTTATAGAAATAATAAAAACTTAAAAACACAAAAAACATTGCCCAAGAATACATCCTAACTTGAAGAGAATAATACAAGATTTTCGACATGGTAACAAGTGAGAAAATGAAAATTCCTGTTGTTAACCAATCAGAATCTTTCCTTATCTTCATAAAACTAAAACATATCAACAAAATCAAGGGAATAACTGAAAACAGTTTAGCTAAAATAACATCAAACGGAAAAACCATCAAAAAAAGCTTTAAAAGACAATAATACAATGGTGGATGAACATCAGTTGCAGTAATATATATTATATCTTTAAAAGAAAGTGAAACCAAATAAAATGTGTATTGTTCATCTTGAGAGAAAAAAGCTTGATTAATTCCAAATCTTAATAAGATAATTAGTAAAAATATACTAAAATAAGCTAAAAAAACACCTATTATGTTCTTAAAATTCATATTTATTAAGACTCATTGTTTAGTAAGGCTGTCAACTTAAGAATTTTGATTAAAAAATTTATATTCAAGTTTAAATAATATTATAAAAATTTGGATGATAAAATATGAAACCTTGTTTGAAAATAAAAAGAGAATTAGTAAAAATGTTACTAAGTCTCAAAAAATAAAAAATCAACTTTATTACTTAATACCTAATATGCACTTCTCCAATCGCCTGGATTAGCAACTTTTTGGATTAAAGATTTAGCAGTTCTATAAGGATTGAAGTTGACAAAATTACTATCATTTTCAGCTAAAAGAACCTTAATAGTACCTTTAGTAATAAAACTACTATCGCCAGAGCTGACTCTAATCTTATCAGCAGTAGTAGTAGAAGAATTATATGTGTAACCATTTTTAATAATTAAATCTACAGCTGCATCAAATAAAGCATCACCCTGAATTTGAGTAAGATCAGTACCATCATCGTTATTATAGATTAAATTTAACTTATTTGCGATTTGGGTTAAACCCTGTTCTCCAGTTCCTGCACTTGCTGCACTTACACTCATTGTTAAGCCTGCGGCTAACAAGCAAACTAACAATATATTAAATATTTTTTTCATATTTTTATACCTCCTATTTAATAACATATTAATCTAAAAAGAAAATATTTCTTTTTATTTCAAAACAGTCAAAAACCATCCAATGAATATATCACTTATTCCACATATTAATTCATTTTTAATTTTTAGCTTTAATATGTCAAGTAATATAAAAAAAAGACTGATTGACCATTTTAAAGTATTGTATACAATACTAATTTCGTTATCAACACAACCATTTATAAATCCATTATTAAACACCACATATGATGTATAATAACAATAACTTCTATTTATAACATGATAATAGAAAAATGGTATTAATAAGTTGATAACAATAATTATATTATTTAACATAGTATATAAAGATTACGGTTTTAAGCACCATTATATGGAAAAACAAAACACAATTAAAAAGTTTTAAATCAATTAAAACACTATTAAAAACATCTCTAAAATAAATCATTTGCTCTCTCTCTCTCTCTCTCTCTCTCTCTCTCTACTTAATACTCAATTATTTCAATTATAAACTTATTTTACTTAGTGAAAACCTAAAATCACTAATTAAATAAGGTTATTACTATTATAAGCTGAATAAAAGTAGTGAAAATGAAATATAATCACCTATAAAAGTTTTATTGATGATTTTATCGTTGATAAATAAGTTAAAAAACGAACCAAAGACGATAACAGATAATTACTATTTCATTAAACCCATAATTAGTGTTTTATGTGTTGTTTAGCTGTGTTGTTTAGCAACGTTTTCAACATACTAATAACAATGGAAAGTAATACTCTAAAAAGTAATGTTTAAATACCCCTAAAAAACACATACAAAATATAAATAAAGTTTAATTTTTTTTTTTTGAAAAAATATGGTGATAACATATTTTTGATTATAGCCTAAAAGAAGCATTACAAATACTAATAAATTGTGAAAAAATTAAAGAAATAACTAATCACACAATTAAAAGAGCAAAGAAAAGTGAATATTAAATATGTTGAAGAATCAGTTCTGAATAAAAATCCTTTAGGTTTGATTAAAACAAGAGAAAACAGATTCAAAGCCATATATCCTCATGAAACTAAATCATCTGAAGATTTATATATTATCATTGAAATTACAGATAATGAAGAAATAATAATCATAACTCTTTATACTACTACAATAGAAAGGAGGCTACGAAACTATGCGATCTAAGAAAAATATTTTAATAAATGCTGACTATGATTACAAATATGATATATTCACAATCACAAAAAAAGAAAAATATGATTATAAAACTTCTTTAGAGTTAGAAACAGGAGTGATTCTTGATATTGATGAAAACAACAATCCAGTTTCACTTGAAATATTAGATGCTTCTAAAGTGTTTAATGTTAGAAATAAGAAAAATCTTGTGAATTTTAATGATGTGAATATGTCCATTAAAGTTACTGAACAAGTGATTTCAGTTGAAGTGAAGGTTTCTACGATGTTTCATCAGAAAAAAGAAGTGAATGTT
>JAISZW010000192.1 GCA_031284445.1 Candidatus Methanovirga basalitermitum
TAGCAATCGGATTTTTATCTATATGAATTTAACTTTGTTTAAAAATTCAAAGTAGTTCAAGATTAATTTTTAAATTTAAATAAGTTTTAAGATGTACTTTTTGAAACTACTATAATATATCTTTCAGATTCACCAGATACATTTTTTTATGTCTTGAATTTTTCATGAAAATGAGACAAATTGTTTAAAAAATAATTTTCTTAAGTTGACAGAATTGGATTTATCCACCAGCTAAGATGATTTTTGTCCCATCATCAGATACTTCTTCTTTTTTAAATTCAAGACCATATTTTATTTTTTCAATAGCATCTTCCATGGCTTTTAATGTTTCTTCTCTATGAGAACCAAGAACAGCTAACAAAAATAATGTATCTCCAGTATAAAATTTTCCAATGTAATGGACAGTAGCTATTTCGTAGACATTGTGATCTTTTTCAACATCTTTAACCATTTTAATTAGCTTTTTTTCAGTTTCTACTTTATTAGGAGTGGTTAACATCATATTTTTAACTTCTTTACCTCTAAGAAAACCTTCAAAAGTAAATATGGCTCCTGTTTCATCTATTTTGCTATTTTTTTTAAGTTCATCAACAAGATCGTTTATTCTGTAATTTTCATCATCTTTTTCTACTATTTTTACTAACATTTAAATCATTCCACAAATGTTTTATTACTTCATTGTACTATAGAACTATGTCTAACTAAAAATTTTTTTTAGATATGTTTAAATATAAAACAAAATAAATCTATAATAAATTCATGATTATATAATATTTAAATTATATTCAATAATAAAAATGGATTATTGGTATTAAATAATTTGCACTCTTAATATTAATAGAAGTAAAGTATATAATATCTCTTATAATAATAGGAAAATTGTTGTCTTTATAATATTAATTAATAATATAAAGAAGTTAATTGTGAATTGTAAATAAGGTGATTATCGTGAACAGACAAAAAAATGTTCAAAGACCTCTTGATGCATTAGGTCAAGCAGTTAATTCCCCAGTTTTAATCAAACTTAAAGGTGATAGGGAATTTAGAGGAATACTTAAAAGTTTTGATTTGCATATAAATTTAGTTCTTGATGATGCTGAAGAATTGGAAAAAGGTGAAATACTACGAAGATTAGGAACTGTTTTAATTAGAGGAGATAATATAGTTTATATTTCTCCATGACTACTAAAAATTATTCTATTATCTAATTAATATAGTGATTTTTGATGTTTAGTGTGCTTCATCTTAATAATATTTAAGTATTATCTTAAATTTTATAAATAATTTTCCATCTTCTTTGATGGTTGCTGTTGGATAATGATTTAAAGCTTTTTAAGGCAAAAATCTCCAGCTAAAGGTTGGGAGTACCGAATTGTATATTTAGGCTTATGGTTCGTTAGAACTATCTAAGCAAGAATTTATGACCCATAAGGTCATAGTAGTTTAAGAGGAGGAGAATTTATATGAAAGGGACACCTTCAATGGGTAAAAAGAATAAAAAAACCCATATAAGATGTAGACGATGTGGGCATAATGCTTATCATGTTCGTCATAAAGTATGTGCTTCTTGTGGATTTGGAAAATCTAAAAGAATCAGAAGATATAATTGGCAAAACAAGAAAATCAATGGTTTGAGATTGGTTTGAGATTGAAATGAAGTTTTTCATCTTAATCTATTTATTACTAATTAGTGAAGATTCATGAGGTTGGGTCATGGATTTTAATAAAAATAGTACAAATTATATGATTGATTCAAAAGACAATAATCATAGATCTAATTCTAAAATTTATAGTTTTAATAGTTTAGATTTCATTGATTTTAATTTTGATGGTGATAATGTTAATTCTAATTTGGATAATAATGACTTTAGAAAAGAATTAGATCATTTAAAAAGTACAAATCATGAGAAACTATCTGATTTAGATTCTAATATGGAATTCAAAGATTCAAAGAATATTAATAGCTTTAATGAATTAAATAGTTGTTCTGGAGATAGATCATTTATTGATGTGAGAATTATTACTGAAGATTTAAATAATGCGGAAATTTTATCTAAATCTATAAAATATTTAGATTTTAAAACAGATTTAGGCATTGTAATTTCAGCTATTATTCCAGTTGATGATTTAAAAATGATTATTAATGCAGTCAGAGGAGCAGATATTGTTCTTGTAACGAATGATTATGACTTTGATAATTATAATGGGTTAAATGATACTAATAGTGAATTTAAAGAAGTTAACTATGATAATGAAGCTAAAAAAAAGATTAGCTATTATAATGATAAACTTAAAGATCTTGTTGGATATGTTGGAATTTTGAAATTTCCTAAAACGAGAAATTATGAAATAGTTCCAGAACATTTTTTCCAGGATGAGATTAAAAAATCGCTCATGAAAGCAGGATTCAACTCTCTTTTTAACATGGCTAAGTTGAATCAAGTCAATTTGGAGTTAGACCTTAAAAATAAAGAAATTTTTAAATTTTTAAAGTTAAATAAAAAATTAAAAGTTGAAAATGAATCTATTCTTAATGAAGATGAAATTATTAGAAATGAGAACCAAGAACTTAAAAAAGAGATAAAAGCTCTTAATATTCAGATTGATGAACTTAAATCTGAATTTTCTGATTTTAAAGATAGATTTTCTGATATTCATAATAAAGATATTTTAGAGATTTTTCCATTATATTCACTTTGGGAAAATTCTTTTAATGAAGTTTTAACTCATGAAAATCAGCTGATTTTAGCTACAAATGAATGTAAACCAGATAATGTAATCGTTGGTCAAGGTTTAATTGGAGCTATATCTAGGTCCGATGCTGTTGAATGGTTAAAGATTGTTAGAACCTCACTTATCTTCATTAATCATAGTCCTGATTTATTAAAGGATTTTGATAGGGAGAATCAAATTATATCATCTTCTAATCAACCTACATTTCATAAAGGGTTTTCTAATGATAAGGACGATGATTTTAAAAAAGAGGATGAATTTTTCTTTAATTTACTTGATGATTAATTTAATTTCATGACTAGTTAATATTGATTAAACTTTTTAGAGGGTGTAAAAAAGTGTGGAGTTATTTGGAAAAATTGACTTTTATTTATAAATAAACTTGAAAATTTTAGAAAAACTCCACAAAAATTTACATCCTCACTTTTTAAAAAAGCATTTATATTAAAAATAAATGATAAAACTATAATTTAAACTTACTTTTATTTTTTCATTAACCTTAATACTTTGATTTGTTGATGATAGTTCAAGGAGAGGGGATTATAGATTGAAGGATAAATGTGGCATTGTAGGCATAAGTTCTAATTTAGGGAAAAATGTTTCATCTTTTGTTTATTATGGTCTTTATGCTTTACAACATAGAGGTCAGGAATCTGCAGGAATAGCTACATTTGATGGTAGTAAAATGCACTCTCATATAGAAATGGGTTTGTTAACAGATGCCTTTAAAGATTTTGATTTTAATTTTTTACCTGGTAATAAGGCTATTGGTCATGTACGATATTCAACTACAGGAGATTCTAAATTAGAAAATTCTCAACCTTTTTTAACGACTTTAAATGGGGAAAATATAGCTATTGCACATAATGGAGATATTATTAACTCTAGCTCTTTAAGGGATGAATTAATCACAGAAGGGTATAAATTTGCTTCAGATACAGATTCTGAAGTATTATTCTATTTAATTAAAAGAGAACACAAAAAAACCAATGATTTTATTTTGACGATTGAAAGAGTTGTAGAAAAGATTGTAGGTTCTTACTCAATTGTTATTTTAATCTATGATAAACTTTATGCTGTAAGAGATCCTGCTGGAATGAAGCCATTAGCTATTGCTAAAATTAATCAAGATCACATAATCGCATCTGAGACCGTTGCTTTTGATGTACTTGGCGCTGATCATATTAGAGATGTTGAACCTGGAGAGATTGTATACTTTAAGGGTAATGAAATTAAATCTCATAAAGTTAAAATAGCTGACTCTATTAAAAATGCCCATTGTGCTTTTGAATATGTTTATTTTGCAAGACCTGATAGTATTATGGATGGTCAAGATGTTTATAAAACAAGATTAAACATAGGAGAACATTTATATGAAGAATATAAAATTGATGCTGATATAGTAGTGCCTGTTCCAGACTCCTCAATTCCAGTAGCTATTGGATATTCAAGGGCTTCAAAAATTCCTTATGCTGAAGGATTAATTAAAAACAGGTATGTTGGAAGAACATTTATCATGCCTACTCAAGAAGAGAGGTCAATATATGTTAAATTAAAATTAAATCCTGTTAAATCTGAAATTAAAGGTAAAAAAATAATTTTAATTGATGATAGTATTGTAAGAGGAACAACTTCTCAATCTTTGGTTAAGATTTTAAAAGAATTTGGTGCAAAAGAAATCCACATGTTGATTGGTTGTCCACCTATTATTTCTCCTTGCTATTATGGTATTTCAATGGCTTCAAAAAAGGAGTTAATAGCCGCAAACAATACAATTAGTCAAATTAAAGAAAAATTAGGTGTTGAAACATTAGGATATCTGAGTATAGAGTCTCTTGTAGATTCTATTGGGATTTCTTTTGATGAATTATGTTTAGGATGTATTAATGAGGATTATCCGACTGATATTAAAAAATAGTCTAAATATAGAATTTTTAATAATAATTTTTTATAAAAATTTATATCAAGCAGACTTTTTCCATGATTTTAAAAAGGTTACAATTTCATGAGCAATAAAAAGTTAGTTAAATTTTTAGGATTGAAAATAGGAACTTTAATAGTTTTATTGATAGCTGTTTCAGTAATTAGCTTCATTTTAATTGAGATTATTTCTATTGGTCCTTTTAGGATGTACATTGGTGAAATGAGTCTTAGTCAAGAGAGATTAGATGATTTAATGAATATTGGTGTGTTAGTCAATCAGTAGGGAATGTCTAATTTTTTTACTGATAAGAAGTTAGGTAACATTTCGTTTTCCAAAAGTTTGAATTTAAATCCTATTGGCACAGTACTATATTTAACTCCTTTAGCTTTTAAAACTTCATCCTTACTATTTGTTAATAAATTTAACTATTTATTCTAATTTTTTACTCTATTGAAAAATCATTGTTGAAAATTTATTTTCAATTTAGAGAAGTATAATTCTCGTTTCTTAAGAACTTTATCAAAACAACTATATACTATTGTAAAAGTATTACTTATTTTGAAATAATTGGTAAAATATTTATATTGAAATGACAAATAGAAATAATGTAAATAGATTGTTTAATAAGGCACTATAAAATTAGCATGGTTTTTTCCAAATGGAAAATTAAAAACTAATGTTATGAAAAAATAACTATTGTGATATTTTTGCATCAATATAATATTTTGATAATTTTTATCTTAAATCAATTTTAGTAAAATTCCAGTTTATTCTACATTTTAAATTTCCATATCATCATATATATAAAAATATAAATTCATCATAAAAATTAAATTTTCATAACACTAAGCCAAAAAGATCAATGCTAGGTATATGGTATAAATTATATGGGCGAAATCAAAATTTTAAATCTCCAAAAACCATGTCGTTTTTACACAGCCGTTTAATAAATGGAAAATTTATCTTATATTTCATTTTTACTAAGATTAATGGGATTCATAATTTATTAAATCTCATTATTTTTAATTTAGAGATTAAATAGAAAAATTTTAAAACATTAAGTTTATAGAAAATTTCAATTTATTGTTAAATATTTTAGTAGTCTATTTAATATGAAAATTGATTTAGATTAAATATATGCCAAAAGTGACAATTTCATGAGCCGTAAAAAGTTAATTAAATTTTTAGGATTGAAAGCAGGAACTCTAATAGTTTTATTGATAGCTGTTTCAGTAATTAGTTTCATTTTAGTTGAAATTAGTCCTATTGATCCCGTTAGGATGTACATTGGTGAAATGAGTCTCAGTCAAGAGAAATTAGATGATTTAAATGAATACTGGGGCGTCAATCAATCATTAGCATTAAAAGTTGTTAATTGGCTTGGAAATTTGGCGAATGGAAATCTGGGAACTTCTTTAATCTACAGAATTCCAGTTACTGAGGTTATAGGTGAGAGATTTCAAGCATCGTTTATGTTAATTTTCATATCTTGGTTATTCTCTGGAATTTTAGGATTTTTTTTAGGTGTATTAGCAGGTTTTAAAAAAGGAACTTGGGTTGATAAAGGAATCAAGATTTATTCTTATATTGTATGCTCTGCACCAGTTTTTTGGATTGGTTTAATTTTATTGATGATATTTTCTGTTCAACTGGGTTGGTTTCCTACAGGACTTGCAGTACCAATAGGTAAATTAGCTGGAAATGTTACTCTTGTAGAATGGTTACATAGATTAGTGCTTCCTGCACTTACTTTGAGTATAACTGGAATAGCCCAAATAGCATTATTTACAAGAAGTAAATTAGTGGAAGTTTCATCATCTGATTATTTCCTTTTTGCTAAGGCGAGAGGTGAAAAAGGTTGGTCTTTAATCAAGAGACATGGTATTAGAAATATTATTCTTCCAGCCATAACACTTCAATTTTTATCATTTAGTGAGTTATTTGGTGGAACCATCCTTGTTGAACAGATTTTCTCATATCCTGGGATAGGTCAAGCAGCTGTGACTGCAGGATTACAATCAGATATTCCTCTTTTACTTGGAATAGTATTGATAAGTACAATATTCGTTTTTTGTGGTAATTCAATAGCTGATTTATTTTATAAGTTTCTTGATCCGAGAATTAAGGAGAGCGAAGCTAATGAGTTTTGATAAAGAAAGATTTAAAAGTCCATATTCATTTTTATTCGGTAACATGAATTTAAGGACAAAAACTTTGTTAATAATATCATTAGTAGGATTTGTATTATTAGCTATTGCGATTAACAGCTTCTTTATAAATGTGGATAACATCACAACTAACTTTGCTATAAAAAATTCTCAACCCTCGCTTCAACATCCTTTTGGTACTGATTGGATGGGACGAGATATGTTTAGTAGAACCATTAAAGGATTAGGTTTAAGTATAGTCATCGGTGGATTAGCTTCAATTTTAAGTGCTATTATTGCTGTATTCTTAGGTTTATCCTCCACATTAGGAAGATATTTTGATCATGCTGTAAATAGCATGACTGATTTGTTTTTATCAATTCCACATATACTTTTAATAATATTAGTTTCAATAAGTTTAGGTGGGGGAATTAGTGGTATCGTAGTGGGTATATCTTTGACTCATTGGATTCCATTAACCAGAGTTTTAAGAGCTGAAATTAAGCAAATTAACACTTCAACTTATGTTAAACTCTCAAAAAATTTTGGAAGAACAAAATTGTGGATTGCTAAAAATCATTTATTACCTTTACTTATTCCTCAAATTGTCGTTGGTACAATATTAGTCTTTCCTCATGCAATTATGCATGAAGCAAGTGTAACTTTTTTAGGTTTTGGTTTATCCCCACATGAACCTGCAATTGGAATAATTTTAGCAGAATCAATGAAATATTTATCTAACGGATCTTGGTGGTTAGCATTTTTCCCAGGACTCTCATTGCTTATAATCGTTCTTCTATTTGATCTTATTGGTGATAATCTACAAAAATTACTAGATCCGACACAAGCCAATGAATAAAATATTAAAATGAAGAATATTTTTAGGAGAAAACATGTCTGAAGATAAGATTAATAATCGTGAAAATGTAACTAAATCTCCTAAAACCTTACTAAATGTTTCCAATATTTCTATTTCATTTTTTCAATATAGTAAAGGTTTAAAAAAAATTGTTTTGCATGTTGTTAAAGAACTATACTTGGATGTTGGTGAAGGTGAAATAGTGGCTGTTTTAGGTTCAAGTGGTTCTGGAAAAAGTTTACTTGCACATGCTATTTTAGGGATACTGCCTGGAAATTCTTTACTTGAAGGTGAAATGAAATATAATGGAAAAATTTTGGATCAAAAATTAAAAGAAGAATTAAGAGGAGATGAAATAGCTTTAATTCCCCAATCAGTTGATTTTTTGGATCCATTAATGAAGATAGGTGATCAAATAATCGGAGATGTTACGGATGATAAAAAAGAGGGAAAAAAAAGAGAAATGACAAAGATATTTAAAAATTACAATCTAAGAGAAGATATAGCTGATTTATATCCTTTTCAACTTTCTGGAGGTATGACAAGAAGAGTGCTATTTTCAACATCAATGATAATTAATCCTAAATTGGTTGTTGCTGATGAACCAACACCAGGCTTGGATGAAAAACCCATTGAAGAAACATTGAATTACTTAAAAACAATGGCTAATGAAGGAAGAGGAATAATTTTGATAACCCATGATATTCAAACCGCTGTAAAAGTTGCAGATAAAGTAGTTATTTTCTATTCAGGATATGTTATAGAAGTAAATAGAACCGAAAATTTTAGTGGAAATGGAAATAAACTTCTTCACCCTTATACAAGAGCATTATATAAAGCACTACCTCAAAATGGATTTAAATTGTTTGAAGGTAGTCAACCAATGAATATGGACAAAGAAGATAAATGTATATATTATGATAGATGTAGGCAATCCATTGAAAAATGTAGTCATTCCAATCCAGACTTAGTAGAAATTGATGGGATGAAAGTAAGATGTTATGTGGTAGAAAAATCATATGAAATTTAAGATAATTGAATTTATAGAAGATGTTTATGTTGAATTTATAGAAGATGTTTATGGCAGAGTTAAAAGCAAACAACATTAGTTTTAAATATAATGGAACTAATGAATGGATTCTAAAAGATCTTAGTATCTCATTAAAAGATAGCCAAGTGAAAGGTTTAATAGGTGAAAGTGGAGGTGGAAAATCAACACTTTGTAAAATATTAGCAGGATATGAAGACTATTTTGAAGGAGAAGTTAAAATTGATGATCTAAATACAAACAGTTCTAAAATTAATCCAGTTCAACTAATATTTCAGCATCCAGAAAAAACAATGAACCCAAAATGGAAAATGAAACGAAGTCTTGATGAATCATGGGAAGTTAGTGATGATATTTTAGAAAAATTTGGAATTAAAGAAAATTGGTTGAATAGATGGTCTAATGAACTTTCTGGTGGAGAATTACAAAAATTTTCAATTATCCGAGCATTGAATCCAAAGACTAAGTTCTTAATTGCTGACGAAATAACCACAATGTTAGATGCAGTTACTCAAGTGCAAATTTGGAAATTGCTTTTATCAATAGCTAAAAAAAGAAAAATCGGAATTTTAGTTGTTAGTCATGATAAAGAATTAGTACATGAAGTATGTGACGAAATAGCTCATTTAAATGATATAAATCATGTTTAAGATAATTTAGGAAATCAATATTTATCTTAAAAAAATAAAAAAGGAAAAATTGTATTAATTAGAATTAATATTTAAATAATTAGTGTATTATAAAAATAATTTGCGGAGTATTGAATAAACTAGGATATACAGGAGCTATAAAGAAAATGGATTTGCCAAAAAGACCTAATGTCCCTTATAAAGAATTAGAAAATATTTTTGAAAATTCTTTAAATCAATTAAAGACTTTCTATATTTTAAAATCATCAATTGATTTAAAATTATATGATCATCTTAAGGGTTACAAATCTTTTAAAGAAGTTTCAGATATGGTAAATCTTAAGTCTATATTAACTTATTATATCTTAGAGATCTTGAATAAATTAGGACTTGTAGAAAAGAAGGATGGATTATATAAAAATTCTGAATTATCTGATTTATATTTAAATAGTGATTCTCCATATTATAAAGGTAAAGGCTTCATATTAATCACTGAAAAAATAAATATGTGGGAAAATTTAATAAATACAATGAAAAGTAATATTAAAAAGAAGGATAACAATCATTTTCCTTTAATAATTCAAGTCATGGGTGAAAATACTATTTCTGGAGATTTATATGATGTTGTAGAGTTAATTAGTAATTTAGATGAATTTAAAAAGGCTAAAAAATTTTTAGAAATTGGTGGTGGTCATGGATTTTATACAATTGCATTAAATCATATTAAACCTGATTTAGAAGCTTTTGTATTTGACCTTCAAAATGTTATAGTTGAAACTAAAAAATATATTGAAAAATATGATTCAAAGGTTAAAACTATTGTTGGGGATTTTTACAAGGATTCTTTTGGAGAAAACTTTGATATTATTTTTTCTTCTTATAATCCTTCTGGTAAAAATCCAGATATTGCTAAAAAGGTTTATGAAAGTTTAAAAATGGGTGGTCTTTTTATAATTAAGCAAAATTTTCCAAGTGAAAATGAATGTGATGGTTTAGATGAATTATTAGCCAATTTTGAATGGAATTTAACTGGTTTAACTAATTCAAAAAAAGGAAAAAGAGCATTTACTTTTGAAAAAGACTTATTTTTTAATGACTATATCGTTTTTTTAGAAAATTTAGGGTTTGAAATAATAGATGTTTCTAAAGTTAATGATTTAAGTCCATTTGCAAATGCAACTATAAATGATAAAGTTATAATTGCTAAGAAAGTAGGATAGAAAAAAGTAGGACAGAAGAATTATATAATGTTTAAAAATGATAATTTATAACTAACTTTATTAATAAAAATAAAAAAAGTAATCTTTGGTGTTATATATGAAAAAAATGACAATTTTTGGTATTGTTCTTGTAGTAGCAATAGTATCTATAATGGCATTTGCCATAATTTTCCCTGAATCACACAATAAAAGTGATGATTCATTAGTTGTGTCTATTTGGGCTTATGGAGGTGAACCAAGCAGTCTTAATCCATTAGATGGATGGAATCTTGAACAAGAGCCATTAATACAAAGTACATTATTTAAAAGAAATCATGATATGGATTTGGTAAATGATCTAGCAGAAGGGTATAGTGTTGGTAATGATGGAAAAACTTATATAGTAAATATTAAGAATGGTGTGAAGTTCCATGATGGTTCTAATTTAACATCGGAAGATGTTGCATTTACATATAATAAAGCAATTAGCAGTAAAAAAGTAACTCCTGATTTATCAAGTTTAAATGAAACTACAGCTATTAATAACACAACTGTTCAATTTGTTTTAAATCAACCTGATTCAACATTTTTATCTAAATTAACTATCTTAGGCATAGTTCCTAAGGAAAGTTATAATAATGAAACTTATGCCACACATCCAATTGGTTCAGGACCATTTAAATTTGTTCAATGGGATAAAGGTCAACAAATTATATTAGAAAAAAATGATGACTACTATGGAAAAAAGCCTAATTTTAAAAAATTGACGATAGTTTATCTTCAAGGAGAAGCTGCATTAGCATCAGCTTCAAAAGGAGAAGTTGATATTGCAGAAATACCAGCAGAACTTGCCAATAGAACAATAAACAATATGCGGATACAACACTACTCATCTGTGGATCCAAGGGGTATTGCTCTTCCTACTGTACCAAACAATAGCAAAAAAAGTAATGGTGTAGCTATTGGTAACAATGTAACTGCTAATTTGGCTATTAGAAAAGCATTAAACTATGGAATAAATAGAGAAGAGATAATTAAAGGAGTGTTTTATGGATATGGAACTAAAACTTATGATGGTGTAAGCACACTATTACCCTGGAGTAATCCTGATACATCTATAAAAGACGGGGATATTAATAAATCAATTGAAATATTAAATGAAAATGGATGGAAAGACACGGATGGTGATGGTGTTGTTGAAAAAGATGGTTTAAAAGCGGAATTTGACTTGGTATATCTTGCAAGTGACTCTCAAAGACAAGCAATGGCTGTTACAGTATCTGAACAAGCTAAAAAATTCGGCATAAAAATTAATCCTCAAGGGAAAAGCTGGAACGAGATGTCAAACTTCAAATATTCTAATGGAGTGATTTTAGGTTATGGTTCACGAGATCCTGGGGAGTTAAAATTGGATTATTATAGCAAATTAGCAGGAGAATCTAATATTGTTTCATATAGTAATCCTACTGTAGATAAACATATTGATTCAGCTATAGGTGCAAAAAATGAGAAAGATTCTTATTCTGAGTGGAAATCAGTATTATGGGATGGATCAACAGGAATTTCTCCACAAGGTGATTCTCCATGGGTTTGGATTGCTTGTAAAGATTATGTATATGCTGTAAGAAATAATTTAGATATTTCTTCAGGTACAGCAACTGTACCAGTTCATGGTGGAGATCTTTTTGGAAATATATATGATTGGATGAGAATTTAACATATTATATAACAGGCTAAATATGGGTATGATTATATGAAACCAATAGATATGACTGTTACAGATTATAACTGTGAAGATTTAGGTTTATCACGATTGTGTTTGATGGAAAATGCAGGAAAGGGAGTTTCAGATGAAATAGCTAAGTTATCCACCTTCACATTTTTAAAACCTGCAAAAATAATTATCTTCTCAGGCTCTGGAGGCAATGGAGGAGATGGGTTTGTTGCTGGTAGACATCTTCTTAATCGTGGATTTGAGGTTGAAATATTACTCTTATCGAACTATATTAAATCAAAGGATAGCAGAATAAATCTCAACATCCTAAAAAATATGAAACCATCATTTTCAAAATTAACTGTAAGGTATATAGATTCTATTGAAGATCTAAAGGACATGAATCCTTTTAAATCAGATAGTTTTAGTGATTTTATAATAGTCGATGCTATACTCGGAACAGGTATTAAAGGAAAACTTAAAACAAAAATTAGAAAGGCAATAAAACTAATAAACAAATCTAATGGATTGAAGGTTTCCATTGATGTTCCATCAGGCATTGATCCTGAAAATGGAGAAATAAGTGATATTGCTGTGAAACCAGATTATACTGTTAGTTTACATAAAACAAAGTCAGGTGTAAAAACAGCAGGTAAAAAATTAGTTGGAGACATGATTAGTTGTGATATTGGAATTCCAATTGAAGCTCAAATATTTCTTGGATCAGGTGATATTTTAAGAATAAAAAATAGGTCAAATTACTCTCATAAAGGAGAAAATGGGAAAATACTAATCGTTGGAGGAAACAATAATTATTCAGGTGCTCCATCAATAGCTGGATTTTCAGCTTTATCCACAGGACTTGATTTAGTTTATATAGGAAGTCCGAAAAAAAATAGTTTAGCTATTAAATCATATTCTCCAGATTTTATTGTAAAACCTCTTGAAGGGGATTATCTAAATTTAGACAATCAAGAAGATATTTTAAAGATTGCAGATATAGTTGATGCAGCTTTATTGGGTTTAGGTGCAGGTGTTGAGGAAGAAACAGCAAAATTATTCAATATCCTAATTTCAAAAATAAAAAAACCAATTGTCCTTGATGCTGATGCACTAAAAATGGTTGATTTAAACTTAATTAGAAATAAAAAGGATCTAATTATAACCCCTCACTTTCAAGAGTTTAAAATATTTTTTAAAGATATAATTGAAAAAGAAGATATATTAGATTTAAACTTTGATAATTTAAATTACAATCAAATTCATGATAAAATAGCTGTTTTTCAAGAAATAACTAAAAACATTGCTGGAACCGTTGTTTTAAAGGGTAAATATGATTTAATTTTCCAAGCAAACAAGTTTAGATTAAATAAAACAGGCAACCCAGCAATGACAGTAGGTGGAACAGGGGATTCTCTTGCTGGAATTGTTACAAGTCTTTTATCTCAAGGTTTAAATTCATTTGATGCAGCTTGTTTAGGAACTTATTTGAATGGGAAAGCAGGAGATTTAGCTTTTGATAAATATGGTAATGGATTTAAAGCATCTGATCTTTCTAAATTCTTAGGAAAGCTACAGACTTTAAAAAATTGATTTTAATGATTAAAAATAGATTAATTAAAGATAGTGTTCATGGAGAATTTTCTTTAAGTAATTTTGAACTTAAAGTAATGGATTGTCCACAGATTCAACGCCTTAGACGAATAAAACAATTAGGCTTCACATCTTTAATCTATCCTGGAGCTAACCACTCAAGATTTGAACATTCGATTGGAACAATGTATCTTGGATCGAAATTAGCTGACCATCTAAACTTAAGTAAATACAATAAAAAACTTGTTAGAATAGCTTCATTGTTACATGATGTAGGACACGGACCGTTTTCACATGCTTCAGAACCAATTTTAGATGTTAAGCATGAAAAACTATCTGCTAAAGTTATTAAAGAGACTTCTTTAGATGATATTTTAACTGAAGAATTTGATACAAAAGAAATTATAGATACCATCAATGGAAAAGGAGAATTAGGACCAACAGTATCAGGAGAACTCGATGTAGATAGGATGGATTATTTAATAAGAGATTCACATTATACAGGTGTAGCATATGGAATAATCGACATAGACAGGATAATATCCAATTTAAAATTAAAACACTACTTAATATTGGATAAAAAAGGAATACAGGCTGCAGAGTCAGCACTTGTAGCAAGATACCAAATGTATCCAAGTGTTTATCAACATCACACCACAAGAATTATAAATTCCATGTTTAGAAGATGTTTAAGAGAAGTCATTAAGCAAAAAATATTAAAAACAAAAAACCTATATAAATATGATGATACAGATATTGTTTCACTTTGTAGAAATAATGATGGTTTTATAAAAGATGTTATAAGACGATTAGATAATAGAAATCTTTTAAAAACAGTAGATTCGATCCGTTTGAATGAATTTATGAACCCACAAGAAATATTTAAAATCAAAGAAGAGACAATTAGAAAATATGAAGAAGAAATAAGTGAAGATTTTGAAATAAATAGAAAATATGTGATTATTAATATTCCAGAATACCCTAAATTTAGTGAAATGAAAACACAAGTTGCATTTGGAGATAAATTGTTTCATCTAAGTGATATATCAAGTATTGTGGGTGCATTAAAAGATGCCAGATTTAATTATCCAGATATATGTCTTTATGTTCCTAAAGAAGAAAAAAATAAATTCAACGATTTTAAATTAGAAAATTACATGGATCTACCTGATAAAACAAAAAATAAATTCGATACACTACATACAAACCAATTAAGACTATTTAATTGAGATAAATAAATAAAATGTCTTTTAAAACTACATTATAAAATTATAAATAAATATTAGAAAACTTAAATCATACACATATCATTTAAAATAGCTTCTTAACTTTTCAATTTGGAAAAAACCATGCTAAATTACAATCAATTAGCCAAAAATTTGAAACCAATCATAATATCAAGATTTAGACAAGAAAATTTTGAAAAAACCATTAAAAATAAATATTTATATAATAATGATTATATATGGCATGAGAAAGGTAGTTTAAGATTTAAATGTTAGGTTTTATAGTATTAAAATTATAAACTAAGTACCTATAGGAGGTAATATGTCAAGCGATTTAAATTTGAAAGTTATTGGAAATCCTTTTGTAGATTCAGGTATTTTTGCAATTAAAACAAGAAAGATATGACTTGTGAAGATACAGTTCCGCCAGTATAGATTCAGGTATTTTTGCAATTAAAACAGAACTTAAAAAAGATTTAAAGAAATTACAATCGTTGATCTTAAAAATATTGATTATAAAATCTCAAAACTTCGTGTTAAAGATAAATGGCTGAAAAATATGCATTCACTTTTTTCAAATAGTGTGTTGGTTAATCCATCTTCTGCAAAAAAGTAAACACTTTCTCTTGATGAGGAAGGTCTTAAAATCACATTAAAGATATGCAGGAATTAATTCCCTTCCCTTCAGACGGACGAACTTAAAAGAAGCCACTTATCATATGATCTATTTATTCGCCTTAAGATTAATTGGGTTTGACATTCGAGGAGAGAATCTCAACTTTAAGGGAAGTGCCGATGGAATAGCTAAAGTAGATGATACTGTAATTGTTTTAGAGTTCAAATATAGCAATACAGCCACTACTGAAAAAATGCTTAAAGAAGC
>JAISZW010000206.1 GCA_031284445.1 Candidatus Methanovirga basalitermitum
ATTTTCGGAAGAAAAAGGCAATTGAAAAATTGACAACTTAAGTAAATATATAAAAAAAGATATCCAAGAAATGAAATTAGACGGCATTGATTTTGATAACACTATTCAACCAAGCCCAAGCGCAGGCAGTTTTAGAACTCAAGATGCAAACTCTGACCGATTATTTATTAATGTGGGAACTAAAGATGGATTTGATAACGAAAAATTTAAAGATTACATTTTTCAGCATACAGATATCAAACCTGATGATATTTCAGATGTTTATCTTAAAGATACATTTGGTTTTATTACTTTAAAAAAAGATAAGGTAGAAGCATTAAAATCTATTAAGGAAATAAATGGCAGAGAAATAAGAATTGATCAATCTAATGCAAGACCACAACAAAGATCAGGTTTTGGAGGAAATAGAGGTGGTGGATTTAACCGAGATAGGAAGCCATTCGATAGAAATAGAGGTTTTAGTGGGGGCAGGGGTTTCTCTTCTGGACCAAGAAATTTTCATAAGGGTGGAAGAACTGGTGGATTTAGTCATGGATCAGGTGGTTTTAAAAGAGAAAAGAAACCATTTAAATCTTTTGACAATTTCAAATTTTAGACTAAGATTTTAAGTTATTTAATTTAATTACATTATTAACTTTGTCATCCAAATTATCAACTTTAGTTTCTATTCTTTTATTAAATTCTTTTTGTTCATTAATAAATTGTAATACTATTTCTCTAAGAGAAGGTTGTTTTGGTTTTCTAGAATCATCTCCACCTTTACCGCCTTTTTTTGGATTTTCTGTATTGGGAGAAATTTTTTTGTATGTAACTTCATCTCCAATTAGTTTCTTATTAACTTTTGCATCAATTATCTTGACTTTACTCATATTGTAATTATATTTAATCTAAACACTAAATAGTTTTAGTTCTATTCGCTAAACGCTTACGAGCACGAGCATTGGTTTTTAAAGCCTCTTTTGATTTTTCTAATTTTCTTAAACCTGGTCGTAAGTAATACTCATGTCTTTTAGCTGCTTTCTTTGTTTCCATGGTGATATGTGAAAATCTACGTGCTGCTTCATTGAAATCACCTTTTACTATAACTTTAGCCATGATAATATTATAAGTAAATTTTGAACTCATAGTTTATAATAGTAATAATGAGTAAAAAGTTATTTACAAAATTACTACCAATCTCAACAATTGCACTACTAGGGGGGGGGATTGCTTCCTCTCTAACATTAACTAGTTGTAGTAAAAAGGAAATTCGAGTTGATGCGAGTAACACAGAAGATTATTTGGTTACACACCGACAAAATGGCCCAGATAAAGAAGTTGAATATGATGAGAATGGCAATATCATAGATTATAGTTTCCCAATCTATTTATTAAAACATTATACTAAACAAGCATTAATTAATTACATGATATATTCTACAAGTCTTTTATCAAGTGTTATTGGCGATTATTATTTTTTTGTTGGGAGTAATACCATAATACTAAATTTTTATATTAATGCTACCCCTGTGAAACAAGTTTACAAAATAAACAAATTTAGTTCTATTTTTGATTATAAACTAACAGTTACCGCATATGTAAATGACACCATGACTGGTAGTGAAAATTCAGGATGTGATATTAATGATTTTAAAATTAATGAGATGTCACATTCAGCAAGTGGTTTTTCAATATCATATAATTCCATCTTTGAACTTCTTATACCATTTGGGTCTTCACCATATGATTATCAGTCAATTACCTATATTCCTAGTGTTGAATAAATTAGTTTTTAATTATTTTTTATATTAAATTATATAATGGTAATAATGAGTAAGAAGTTATTTACAACATTGCTGCCAATCTCAACTGTTGCACTATTAGGGGGGGGATTGCTTCTTCTCTAACATTAGCTAGTTGCAGTGAATCTAAAATAATTTTTCGTTCAGAAAATGACATTATTGAATATTTACTCATACATTCATCTAGTGCGAGCCCCCAAACTTTTCACTACAATAAAAAACAAATTGGCGACAATTATGGAGAACTAGTCGAAGTTGATGCTTATCATAGCTATTTGCTGCCAGTATTTACTAGACAAAATTTCATTAATAGTATCTTATATAGGTATTGTTTTAATGACGAAACAATATTTCCGGTAACATTGAGTAATAATGAAATTATATCCATGAGACGACTGTTGGGGACACCACGACATTTTAAGATTTCTATAATTTCTTATACTTCGCTTGATAACTTTTCTTATTCTATATCTATTCCAGATATGGGATTTTATGAATTAAACCACGCTACATCTGCATTTAGCAGTGTTATTGTAGAAGGTTCGGGTGATCATGTTGAAGAGGCGAGTATTTATGTTTATTATGATGGGGACGCATCATTATCTTTTTCTCATTATGATTTTTCCAACGTTACTTATACACCTACTACACAATTTCAAGCAGAATAGTATCGAGCAAATTGATGTTTTTTGCACATAAATGGTTATTTTTAATGGTTACATATTTATCAATTTTATTTTTATAAAATAAATATACCGTTTTGTATAATTTATTAGATAAATCTAAACCATTAACTAATCGCAAACCCATCATTAGAATTTGGAAATAATACTCCTTTTGTGTAAGCTTATGCATCTTTTTATTTCATTTTTTAAT
>JAISZW010000217.1 GCA_031284445.1 Candidatus Methanovirga basalitermitum
TTTTATCTATATGAATTTAACTTTGTTTAAAAATTCAAAGTAGTTCAAGATTAATTTTTAAATTTAAATAAGTTTTAAGATGTACTTTTTGAAACTACTATAATATACCTTTCAGATTCGCCAGATACATTTTTTCATGTCTTGAATTTTTCATGAAAATGAGACACCTTGATTAATAATTATATAAATTCAAAACAATCTATTATACAATATTATAATTAAATATAAATAAAAAGCAAATCAAATGGGGCATTTAAAGTTAAGAAATAGTTAATGTGAAACTAAACATGCACAATAGAAACTTTATTAACCAATATTCCACAAGAAATAGCATCACCCACAGAATTAAAAGAACTATATGGAGAAAGATGGCAAATAGAGAAAGAATACGATGTCTTAAAGAATAAAATACATATGGAAAACTTTTCAGGGAAAAGACGGTAAATAATAGAACAAGACTTCTATTCGCAAATACTCATGCGTAACATACTAATAGCAGTTAAAATAAAATACAATCAAAAAAAAAAAAAAAACTGTAAATATGAATATAAAATAAACATGAACCTATTAGCAGGAAAATTAAAAGGAATACTGTTTGAAATAATATTCACGGATGAAAAAGAAAAGAAAGAAATTGTGGAAATCATTGTTATAATATGGCAAAAAATATCTCAATAAAAACTAAAGAAAGACCACCCACAGAGCGGAAAAGAGCAATACCCAAAAGAAAATATCCAAATAATAATAATAAGGAAGAATTTTAAAAAAAAACAGTTAGAATGAAGAAAAAATAGATGAGAAATTTCTTAAGTTGACATCATTGGTTGATGATAGAAAAATATTTATATTATTAAAAATTAATAATTAAAGTATACTAAAAATTAACTGGTATTGTATGAAGATTATTATAAAAATTAAAAAATAATCATATCCATAATGTCATCAAATTAAGCTATAGCAGATATTTTTGGTTTAAAAAAAATCAACAATTATTAATCGTAGATAATTTAGGAAAATCTGTAATTTTCCGTTATTGAAAATTTTTAGAAAAAATTAATATTTATTTTATAAACCAATACAATTTTTATTAATTTTGCATGAAAAACACGAGTCATTTCTTTAAGTTGATGATATTGACAATACCCTCTCATTTTTATTATTAAATACAAAGTTTAATTTTTGAAATTTTTTATTCATTACATGAAATAATTCTATTGTCATGACAATTTAATATTGATTTATATATTACGAGTTTCATATATTATAAATATGAAAAATAAACTTAAAGATAATGGTGATTCTTTTTTACTTGATTTTATTAAAAAATCAAAGGAATCATACAGAGTACTAATACTTAGACTTCTCAATAAAGGTATGAATAATATAGAAGTAGCCGATTTACTGGATATAAGTATTAGTACAGTTAGTAGAATTAAAAATAAATGATTTAAAACCATTGACTAAAACAATTGTGTGAATAAAAGAAATAGATTAGAATATCTTATATTATTATCTAATAAAATAGAGGGATTTTTTTCAATGAAGTGTGTTATTCCAGCTGCAGGTTTGGGTACGAGGTTTCTTCCGATTACTAAAGCACAACCAAAAGAGATGTTGCCAGTTTATGATAGACCTACAATACAGTTTGTTATAGAAGAAGCTGTTGCATCAGGTATAGATGATGTTCTCATTGTAACTAGTAAGGATAAAAGATCAATTGAAGACCATTTTGATAGATCTTGTGAATTGGAGAAAAATTTGGAGGAACATGGAAAGTTTGACCTTTTAAAAACAGTTGAAGAAATGTCTGACTTGGCAGATATTTTTTATATTAGACAGAAAAAGCAAAAAGGTCTTGGGGATGCTATTTATTGTGCGAAGAAGCATGTTGGTGATGAACCTTTTGTGGTTATGCTGGGCGATATTGTTACAAAGTCAGATGTGCCATGTACTAAACAGTTGATTGATTTGTCTAAAAGGTATAATTCGTCAGTCATTGCTGTGGAAAAGGTTCCTGATGAGAAAGTTGAAAGATATGGTATAATAGATGGAACAATGGTATCTGATGATATATATAAAGTTAATGCCCTTGTTGAAAAGCCTAAAATTAGTGAGAAACCTTCTAATTTAGCTATTATGGGTCGATATGTTTTGTATCCTGAATTGTTTGATTATATTGAAGATACTGAGCCTGGTGCTGGTGGTGAGATTCAATTAACAGATGCGATGGCTAAGTTAAGTTCTGTTTATGCTAGTGTTTTTAATGGTCGTTCTTATGATATTGGAAATAAGATTGATTGGTTGAAAACATCATTAGAATTTGCATTGACTGATATGGAACATAAAGATGAGATACTAGATTATATACATGAATTAATAAAATAAATTGTAATATCGAAATGTGAATATGATTGCAAGGATGGTCTTAAAATGGTAAATATTAATAATAAAACTGATGGATCACATACTAAAGATTATAGTTCAGCTAAGATTCAAATATCTAAAGATAAGTCTAATAAAGATAAATTCTCTAAATATCAGTCACCACCTAAACCTTACACAAACAAGCGACACGACAATGGTCATTCACAAAGCAATCAATACCAAAACCATCGTTTACAAAGTGATCAAGCAGATAAAATGCCAAAAAACCACAAATTTAATAATTCGTATGTAAATGATTTAAAAAACGAGATTAGAACTTTAAAAACTCAGATAGATGAACAAAAAAAAGAAAGTATGATTGAAATTTCAGATTTAAAAAAGAAAATTTTCAGACTACATAATGAAAAATCTAAGTTGTCAAAAAGTGTTGAGGTAAATGAAGTTAAAGAAGTAGACCATAAACTTAAAAATGTTGAAAAACTCAAACAAGATTTATTAAAATCTCAACACAAAAATACCGTTATTAAAGATATTCTTGATGAAACACGAGAAAATGTTGATGCTTTAAAAATGGATAATGAAAATTTAATAGCTATAATCGAAGATTTTGGTAATTTAGGACTCATTGATTCTTTAAAACGAAAAAAGCCAGATAGTTATTATAAGTTTTTTAAAAATTCACAAAATCTAAACTAAATCGTGATGAAAGATCTTCAATCCCAATTCTCTTTATTAAGTTTTTTTCCAAGCTCTTTTAATTTAGTTTCTTTTTCTCTATAGTCTGGGAACATATTCTCCACTTCTCTCCAAAATCTCTTTGAATGATTATGTTCTTTAATATGACAAAGTTCATGGACAACCACATAATCAATCACATCATCAGAAGCCATTAAAAGTCTCCATGAAAAATTAAGAGAATTTTTTCCACTACAACTCCCCCATCTTGTTTTAGCACTTGTGATTCTGAAATTAGACGGAATTATTTTAGTTTTCTGGGTGAAGTAACTTATTCTACTTCCAATATATGGCTTAGCTATTTTTTTATACATTTCAATTGTAATCTGCATAATCTGTTTTGAGTTAGCCTTTTCATATATATAAAATTTATCATCCTTAAAATAGGCATATTTATCCTTAATTGGGACTATAAGAACATTTTTTCCCATTAATTTTACAGTATCTCCAAAATTCAATCTAAAATCATTTCTAACTTGATGATCATCTAAAATTCTATCTTCATGTTCCTTAATCCATCTTTCTTTAGAGTTCACAAATTCTTCTATTTCTAAATCAGATACACTAAAAGGAGATCTTACCTCAAGACTCCCATTTTTATTTATATGAATAGCTATTGTTTTCCTTTTAGAACGAATTATTTTGTACTTAAACTTATTCATGATCTTAAATTCTCTAATATGATTTGAATATCTAAAATTTTGCTTTTAAGATGCTGTTCGATTAAATTTCTACTTGATGAGTGATAAATATTTATATTTATCTTCTTTTAAAAAAATGTGTCTCTGTAAAAATCAATGGGAATTAATAATTAACAATCTGCATTTTTACATTTGAAATCGTTCAATTTTTATCTGTCTTCTTTAAAATTAAAGATGAATAGAATTAATTTAAAGAATTAAGAATTTTTAATCTATATTTTCTTAATCTAAGAATTTTAAGACTAAATCATGAACATGAAAAAAGTCGATTCCCATACATCATTGGCACAACCAAGAATGTTAAAAAAATATTAGAAACTGGGCAACAATTCTAAAATCGACAAAAAACCATCATTTTGACAATTATTATAGATCTCTACATATACATGTAAAATAACTTTTACAGCTATTTTGAAGATTAAAAAATATCCGTCTCCCACCTTGTAGCATTTGCAATTATTCCATCAATTTCACTTTGAGTATAAGTATGTCCTCCACTTCCAAGAGCCGCACAGAATATAAAAAACAAAAACAATGCTAATATTCCAAATAATCCAATACGTAATTTGCTGAACCTCCTTGACTCCACATATTTTAATTCACCATCAATTACACTTTTCCTAATAGTATCCTTTTTTAATAATTTTCAAAGAGAGATATAGTTTAAATATCTACAAATCATGCTTCTAACCTTAATCTTTTGATTAAAAAGTTTTTTTCTAAAGATAATAGAAATGATGCTGCTTTTGGACCTTTTTTTTGTCCAAGAGTAACTTTATAAATGGTTTGAAATGCTTTTTGAGGTTTTAATTCATGTTCATGGATTATTTTATACATTTTATCATGAAGCTCTGTAGCATCATTAAAATCATTATTTTCAACAAGAATAGCTAAACTTTTAAGGAATATTTTTTCATCATCTTTAAATTCTAACTTTGGAATTTTTCTAGAAATATTAAACTTAACAAACTTAGGGGCATATTTATCTAACCAGTTAGCCACATTTTCCAATCTTTTTTCAAATTCATTGATTTCTTCTTCATTTAAGTCTTTAAATCCTTTATATTTAAAGCTTTCACTTAACTGAGAGTTTTTCTTCAAAATCTCAAAAATCCCTTCTAAATTTCCTCCAATAATTTGATATGCTACAGTTAAAAACCTATAAGGTGGTCTAAATGGAAGTCTATCTTCATCAGATATTTTAGCTATTTCATATATTTTTTTGAACTTCCTCTCCTCTTTTTCTGATGGAGCTTGTTCTTCATCATAGTAAACCTTTTCAACCTTGTCAAACTGTTCTATAAAATCCAAAAAGTGCATTTTAGGTGAAAAATCCTTATGTTTCATTGGTTTACTCCTAAATATAAAATAATTAAGACTCTCAGGAGGTCCTATTGATAACCATTGCTTTGGTGTGAAAAAAATTCCTTTAGATTTAGACATAACATCACCATCTAAAGTGATCCATTCATAAGGTACTGGATATGGAGCAGGATAATTGAAAATCTCACTTGAAATAATTTTACTTACATCATAAGAACCACCATTCGTTGCATGGTCTTTTCCAAATGGTTCACAAGTAACATTGAAAATTTTCCATCTTGCAGCCCATTCAACTCTCCATGTAAGCTTACCACTACCTGATTTAATATCTATTTCACCCTCATATCCACAGTCACATATATATGAAACCAGATCTCCATTGTAGTCATGACTATAAGTAGTGTTTACCCTGCCACATTTCTCGCATATAGGGTTATATGGTAACCAATCATCATTTAAAGGTTGTTTTCTATATTGATTAAAAATTTCCCTAATTTTTTCACTATCATCCAAAGCAGTTCTTATATAATTATCATACAAACCCTTTTTATAGGTTTCAAATAATGAATAGTGAGTTAATTCAATTCCATAATCATCTAAAACATCAAAAAGGGGTTTTTCAAAGTGTTCTACAAAATTGCTATCAATCCCATCTGGAGACGGGATGTTATAATACGGAACCCCAAGATATTTCTTAAATTCAGAAGGTAAGGGATATGGAACTTTTCTAAGAGGATCATAATCATCAGCCATCCAAATAGTTTCACAATTTCGCCCCATCTCTCTTAACTTCTTTCCAAGACAACTTGCTATAAAAATATCGCAAGAATTTCCTATATGTATAGATCCTGATATAGATGTACCGCTTGCAATGACATGTTTTTCAACATCCATATCATTTAAATCATTAACTATTTTCTCAATCCAATGTTCCATTACATCACCATAACAATAATTAGTTGACTTTTTCAATAAATATGATTTAAGTTGACTTTAGTGTATAGATTTTTAATTAATCATCGATTTCAAAACTATTTTCTTATATTTTATAAATTAATATTCATTTTTTTATTTTAAAAAAATTGGTTATTATTCTAATTCCAATTTTATCATCTGAAAATAGTGTTTTACAAAATTAAATTTTTTAAGTGACTCTATCAAAAATTTGGTTGATAAAAGTTCTTATATCAGCTTATAACAGTTGTTATAAGCCTCTATTAATAAAAAAATCTGTAATATTTAATAATCTATGAATCAACAAGAAATGCCACACAATAATACATATGTTAATGACATATTTAAAGGTAATGGTGCGACAGGACAGGGTCTCTATTCATAATTAATTATTGAAATAATTTAATTAATTAAAATATTTCAATTTTACTTGTGTGGGATTCTTGCCAAAAACTCTTAACTGAGTGATTGTTTAAGGTCACATGATGAAAATGTCTAATTAATTACATAGTATCCGTGTATTTAAGGGCTATAGAAAGGATAAAATGGCTAACGATAAGTGAACAATTTATAAGCATCGTTAATAAAAACAATAGGTAGGATATGATACCTTCATTGGTTACTATTGTCTTGGCAGAGGAAGTAAGTATTCCACACAATACTTATTAGTTCACAACCCATATATTTGTTAGTGAAATGATTGAGTCTAAATCATTCGTAATTGAGAAGACCAGTATGAAAATGTATTTTTATGATGAGAGAATGAACAACACTTATAATAAATAAAATAAGGTGTTTAAGGTCTTTGATTTTGTTCAAAAAAATAGAACCTTAAAATATCTATTAAATAATAATATCTATTAATTATAACTTGATATGGATAGAATGGACTATTTAATAAGAGATTCCCATTATACAGGTGTAACTTATGGAATAATTGATGTAGATAGAATAATATCTAATTTAAAATTGAAACACTACTTAATATTAGATAAAAAAAGGTATAAAAGCTGTAGAATCAGCACTTGTGTCAAGATATCAAATGTATCCAAGTGTTTATCAACATCACACCACAAGAATTATAAACTCAATGTTTAATAGAAGTCATTAACCAAAAACTATTAAAAATAAAAGATCTCTACAAATATGACGATATAGATATTATTTCACTTTGCAGAAACAGTAATGGTTTTATAAAAGATGTTATAACACGATTAGATAACAGAGATCTTTTAAAGACAGTAGATTCAATTCATTTAAATGGATTTACAAATCCACAAGATATATTTAAAATCAAAGAAAAAAAACACTTAGAAAATATGAAGAAGAAATAAGTGAAGATTTTGAAATAAACAGAATAGAAGAAATTAGAGAAAATATAGAAAAAAAAGAACTTTTTAGAAAAAAGGAGATATTTATATTAAAACTTATAAGTATGTGGTTGACATGCTTGTTAATGGAGCCATAAATATTATAATCTTTCAAAAAATAGAATTAAAAGAAGATGAGATGCATTTATTTTCTCTTATTCTATCTGATATTAAAGAATTTCATCTCAGATCTTCTTCTAAATATTCACTTCTTTCTTTTTTTTTTAACTTAAATTGGTGGTGTTGGGTGCTGATGATTTTAAGATGTTTGTAACATCATCATCGGTTAAATCGTAGTGGAAGAAGTTTGTGTAGAATTCTTTCACTTCTTTTTTAAGATCTAAATCCTGATTCTGTTCACCATAGATAACTTTCAGAGTCCATGGAATACCAATAATCATATTAGAACCTGGAGGCATGTCAAACCAGTTGAATGGATCACTTGGAGCTAAATAGACTTGCTTATTTTTAACAGCATTTATACCATTCCATTGAG
>JAISZW010000219.1 GCA_031284445.1 Candidatus Methanovirga basalitermitum
AGGTTTATCAATTATTAATCTTAATTATAATTATAAAATTCTTTAAATCAAATTTAAATAAATTATATTAGATATTAATATTTTATAAAAATGACAAACTTTTCCATAATGACTATAATATTAATTTAGAACTCTAATTTTGCAAAAAACATGATTAAAAAATAGTGTAAACATAGTTTATATTTCTTTTTAAAAGAATTAAAGTTTTATTTTTAGTTACTTAGTGTGAATATTTTACTATTTAGTTTATAACATTGTTAAAACTATTTATTCATTTGATAATCTTTTTATTCCTTTAATTTTAGTGATTGAGAGTTTTAATGATGAATTAAGCATATTTCAGCACCATATAACACTTTAATAATATTTTTTGTTTGACCTAAAAAATGGTAACCTTTATATAGTACCATTGACAATAGTATTGTTAAGGTTAACCTAAAAAAATATTCATATTACCAAAAAATTCATCATGTAATTAGATATTTTTTTTGTTGATCTTGCCTAAAGTATTCTGAATAGCTATCATTTTGGTAGTTATTCACACAAAAAAAAAAAAAATGATAGGAGGTGAAAAATATGTTTGATCCAGGTATTCCAGAACCATTTATTCCATGGCTACGGCCACGACATCCTGTTTTATTATTTTAGAGGGTGTAAATTTTTTGTGGAGTTTTTCTAATAATTTTTTATTAGTTTACTTTATAAAATAAAAAGTGGGGGTTTTTTTCAAAAATCGAAAAAAACTCCACACTTTTTTACACCCTCATTCAAACTAAAAAATTTTATTCAGACTTAAATTTAAAGGAGGTGAAAGACAATGAAAACTAAGTTAATGGCATCTGTTTTAAGCATATTATTAATAATGTCTGTAACAGCTATATCTGTATCAGCTGCACTTACTTCATCCTATACTCAAATGTCAGATCATGGGCGTTGGCATTGTGTTTGTGATGATGTTTGTTGTCTTGCTGGTTATTGTGTTTGTGCTAATTGTACCTGTGATGATTGCAAGTGTCTCCATCATCATTTTATAATAAAACCATTGGGCTGTGGTAGTGACTGTTGTCCTGTTCCTGATGCTTGTGGTGATTGTTTACATTGTAAGTTATGAGTTCAATAAAATCTTTTTTTATTTTTTTATCATGTTTAGGAAATCTTTAGATCTTTGAGTTCTTGGTTTTCTGATTATATTTAAATTTTCCATTTCTTTCTCAACACTTTTTTCACTTATGTAAAATAGCTTAGCAACATTTTTAATATCTAAATCAGAGTAATGAACTATGATTGCTCCACCTAAAGCTAAATGATTTATATTAATTCTCATTCCTTTAATATTATCTTCTAACTTGAATTTTTTATGTAATATGAAGTCCATAGATTTAATTTGTGTGATATTTTCATTGTTATATTTTTTAAGGACTTCAATAGCATTGTTATTTATTAAAGTGAATATTTCTCGTTGTTTTCTATCAATATCTTCTCTAAGATATGGGAAAGGACCTTTATATCTTTTTCTCATATCCTTTGATTTTGTCATGTAAAATTTAAACATATCCCATAGGATCAATGTAGGTGCGACTTGAGCAAATAGGTTCTTTTCTAATTTTTCACGAGTTTTAATATCTTTAGATAGTTTATTATCTATATTTCCTTTTTTATCTATTAAATTTTTATCTTTAAGGATTTCTTTAATTTTAAATTTTCTCCATTCTTCAATTGTATCAAATTCAAAAAGAACTTTTGGTTCATTATTAGATACATCTTCAACTATTTTATCGTACTCATTTAAGGTTTCAAAGTTTTTGATATAATGGTTTAAAATTGATTTTTTGTTTTTATCAGTTAGTGTTTGACAATACCCAGCATAAGCTAATGCTAAGGCATATCTTGTGTGTTTTTCATTTATTATGCTTGGTTTTGACCTGTAAAACTGTAAAAGTTCAATTCTTACATTTTTACCGTAGTCTTCTCTGATCTTTTCCTCATAACTGTTACTATACTCGGAATCTAAATTAATCTTTTTTCTAATCCACCTATCATTTTTTTTAAATTTTATCATCACAGAAACAGTTTTTACACTACTATTTTTGGTTTGTTTTAAATATTTCAAAATCTTTTTAAAGGATTCTCTTCCCCAACTATTTAACCTGGATAATAAAACCATATAATTTCCTGATAGGGGCAAATAACTGATGATTTTAAGTCTATGAACTCCATTTTCAAGAACTTCAATTGATAAATTCTTTGATGAACAACTACATTTATCACCATACACTTTAAAAAAATCGTTTATCCTATAAGTTTTAGAGCATTTCTCACATTTTATGATTGCAAATCCTTCAAAATGACCAATAACTATTTTATGAGAACTAATAGCTGACTTAACACGATTGAAAATATTTTTTTTAGAGTTTGCTTTCATTCTATAAATCTGGTTATGTTTGTTGTTTTCAAATGATTCTTTTTTATTATTTTCAATTGATTCCTCGTAGTTTTTATCTGCTTGAGTACTAAAACCATGTTTTGATGAAGAACGATATGAATTATAACCTTTTATTCCATATTTTGATAGAGAAAGATATGGGTAGGCATAACCTTTTATTTCCATATCAGATCTTAATTCTTGTAATTTTTCTAAGTTATTTTTAAATTTAAGATAAGAGGATTTTAATGTTGAAAAATCAGAAATATGACTTAAATCAATTGTTTCTTTTTCTATTTCTTTTATGTGTTCTTCTGCCTTAGTGATTAATATAGATTCATCCATCTGATCACATACATCCTTTTATTTGGTTGTTATAAAATCATTGTTAAATAATTTTTTTTATAATATAGCGAATTTGATAAAGTTTTTTAAAATTTTTACATTAGATATTTCTTTATCAGAAATCTTTGAATTAACAATATCATATATTAATAGTATGATTATCGTCTAATAATATATTAAAACTAATTCCATATTCAAATAATCTATTTCTAATATTATCTATCTTATTTTTAACTATATAATCTTTAATTTTTAATTTATAATAATGTGGCTTTTTTCTTTATCTAATGCTTTTTTTTTAGCTTTATAATATTTATTTAATAAATTATGATTTGGATTTAATCTCTTTTTTAATATGATTTAACAAAAAAATTGTTCCTTCCTTATGAAGTGGTTTATTGTTGTTACCTGATTTAGGAGAATATATGCAGGCTGGACAGCCTTCGTCACAATTGCAACTCTCAAGTAATTTAGATGAGGATTTAATAAGTTTTTCAAAGATTTCAATAGCTTTTTCATTTATTCCGATACCTCCTTCATAGGCATCATAGATAAAAATTGATGGTTTTTGAGTATCCTCATGATAGCCATCTGAAAGTCCATCGACGTCAAACCTATCACACATTACATGAAGTGGATAAAGACCAATTAAACTATGTTCTAAGCCATGTAGACCTCCAATAAAAACATTTTTATCATCATATTTTTTTTCTAGCTCTTCTTTTAAATCTTCATCAACAGTAAACCACAAACCCTTAGTTTTAAATTTTAGAGGGGGCATATCAATGGGAAAAACTCCTAAGGTCTTGGAAAAATGGACTTTCTTATATTTGAAGAAATCTTCTAAAACTTCTAATTGCCCAAAATGGATTGTGAAGTTGCCTATCTTGACTTTTTTAATTTTTTCAACTATTTTAATCTTAACATTTTTTAAAACAACTGTATGGTATTCTACATTATGTTTAGAAACATTTATTGTATTATTTTTTAGATTAACTTCATTAACTATATATGTTTCTCCTTTATTAATAAGAATTGCACCAACATGTGCTTCTCTATAAGTTTGTGATGTTTCCATTGTTTCAAGAAGCTTTCCATTGTTCATCACCTTAAAACTTTCTGATGAAAGTTGATTTAAGGAATGTTTAAAGGAAGGATCATCGTTATAACCATAACTATAAATTCCATCTGTATTTCTAATTAAAGCACCTTCATTTATAAGTGAAGTAATATCAGATTGATTTAAATTGAATTCGAATAATTCTTCTTCTTTAACTTGTAGTTCACTAGCAGCAGAGAGTAGGTGAGATTTATTTAAAATTTGATTAGATAAATCAATAATCGCATTTTCACAGGGTTTATCAAAGAAAAATTCAGGATTGTTCATGAAGTATTGGTCGATTTGGTTTTCGAAGGCTACTAAAATAACTAAAGATTTCTGATTTTCACGACCAGCACGTCCTGCTTGTTGCCATACAGAAATCATAGTTCCAGGGTATCCTGAAATTATAACAGCATCAATGGAACCTATATTTATTCCAAGTTCAAGGGCATTGGTGCATGTTACACCAATGTATTTTCTTGTTTTTAATCCATTTTCGATTTCACGACGTTCATCAGCTAAATATCCTGCTCTATAAGTGATTATACTATTAACTAATCTTCGTCTATAATTTAACATATCTTGTTTTCCCCATCTTGCTATTAATTCAGCAATTTTACGGGATACAGTAAAACATAAGGTTTGAATATCTTTTAAAATAAGATATATAAAAATTAGTTCAGTTTCTTGGTGTATTGAAATGGAGTTACTTTGGTTGTTGTAAACAATCAATGAGTTTTTGTTTTCAGAAGAGGATTTTTTATTTACTTGAGATAAATTCATATTTTTAATAAATGGGTTATATAAAATGAACTCTTTTTCCCCACTTGGGGATGAATCTTCGTTTACAAGCTCAAATTCTTCTCCAGTTAACTTATTAGCTAATTCTAAAGGATTAGCTAGTGTAGCAGATGATAGAATAAATTGTGGACTTGAACCATAAAATTTAGCTATTCTTTTTAATCGTCTGATTAAATAAGCTACATTTGAGCCAAATATTCCTTTATAGTAATGTGATTCATCAATCACTATATAACTTAAATTTGAATAAAATTTTCTCCACTGATGATGCCAAGAAAGGACATGATGTAGTTGATAAGGATTAGTTAAAATAATCTTTGAGTTTTGACGAATAGAATATCTACTACTTTTCGGAGTATCACCATCATATCTTTGAGGTTTTATATCTAAATTTAAATCTTTTTCTAAGACATATAAAACATTTAATTGATCATTTGATAGTGCTTTAGCTGGATAAATATAGAGAGCGGTTTTTTTATCATTATTTGATAAATCATCTAAAATAGGAAGATTAAAGGCTAATGTTTTTCCAGAGGCCGTTGAAGTGGTGATAATTATATTTTTTTTGTTTTTAATCTTTTCATAAGCAATAGCTTGATGTTTATAGAGTTTAATTTTTTTATTTTTTAAATATTTTTTAATTGTTGGATTCAAATCATCTATTCTACCGTATTTAGCCATTCTACGGGGAATAGTTTCGATATGAACAATTTTTCTCCTAAATCTAATGTCTTCTTTAAAATTATCAACACTAAAATTATTCATAAGTATCTTAATATTAACAATTTAATGTTTATCCTAATTTACTAACTTTAATTAGTGATTCAACAGGAATTCTATCTATTTCATTTATTCCTGTTTTATCTACTAAGACTACTGCAGCTATTGGAATTCCTTTCCGCTCTTTAACTACGAAAATAGCATCTTTTAAAGTGCTTCCACTTTTAACAACATCATCTACGATTACAACTCTTTTACCTTTAACAGATGCAAAGTTTTTGCTTATTACTCCAATTCTTCCATTTTCTTCAAAGTCATCTTGTTTTTTAGGGTGGAAAATAGATAATGATGTATCCATATTGTACTCTTCTAAATGATCACTTACCATCGTAGCAAGTGGGATTCCACTAATGGCTATGCCTAAAATGACTTCTGCTTTATATTTCAAAATAATGTTAGCTAATGCATCTGAAACACTTCTTAATCTCGCTGAATTCCCACCAATATTATTCCATTCAACTACAAAGTCTTTAGGAACATCTTTAACTCTGTTTTCATTTACTTTTTGAAAAGTTAACCATAAAGCCGTATCCATTGAAACATTTAATTCATCGGCTATTTCTCCAGTTGCAAATCCTTTACTTTTTAATTCCTTGGCTTTTTCAATAAGTTCTTTATTCATTTTTAACACTTCTTTATTCATTTTTAATACAATTTAATATAATATCAATGATTGATATCAACTTAGGGGATTGTATTTTTTTTTTAATCATTATCCTTATTTTCAGCATTTATATAACATTTTTATTTAACCACTAAGTATTGAATATAATATAATCATTATTGATTAAAATTTCTATTTAGAATCTTACCTATCAAGCTTTATTTTTAATTTCAATTAAAGTTTAAAGAAATAATTTTCTTAAGTTGACAGTATTGAGAGTATTTAAAGATGACCTCCATGGGATTACTTTTCCTTGTATTTATATGTTAAAAAAGGGCTAAACTATACATAAAATACTAATTATTGATAATCTAAAATTTACAATCTAAAATGTTTTTAAATTATGAAATAATCTTAAGAAATCAGAAATAATTTTAAGAATAATAATATGATTTAATTGATGATAGCTATTCTATATTATTAATAGCTTCTACCAATAAATCTATTGTTTTTTTAACATCCTTCATACTTGCAACACTTACAGTTGTATGGATGTATCTTGTGGGAACTGAAAGAACTCCAGTTGGTATGCCTTCTCTTGTTAGATGAATAGCTGTTCCATCTGTTGTTCCACCATTACTTACTTCTAATTGATAATTTATACTATCTCTTTCTCCTGCTTCTATTAAAATCTTCTTTATTTTTTCAGTTACTATTATTCCTCTTCCACTAGCATCCACTAAAACAATAGCTGGACCTTTTCCAATCACTACAGGAGCATCCTTCTTTTCAATGCCTGGATGGTCTCCAGATATTGTTACATCAAGAGCAAAGGCTAAGTCTGGATTTATCTTGAATGCAGATGTTTTAGCTCCTTTTAATCCAACTTCTTCTTGAACTGTCCCAACACCATAGACGTTTGCTTTTGTATTTATCTTTTTGAGGGTTTCTATCATTACATAGCAACCAATTCTATTGTCCAATGCTTTTCCCATTATTAAATCATTCGGAAATTCTTCAAAATCTGCTTTAAAAGTTATTGGATCACCAATAGATACTAACTCTTCACTTTCTTCTTTTGAAAATGTTCCAATATCTATAAACATCTTTTCATGATCAATGATCTTTTTTTTCTCGGATTGTTTCATTATATGAGGAGGTTTTGAACCAATAACACCAATAACATCTCCTTTTGTTCCATGAATTATTACTTTTTGGTTCATTAACATTTGGTCGTTAATCCCACCAATTTTAGTAAACAAAATAAAACCTTTTTTATCTATGTATCTTACCATGAGTCCAATTTCATCTGTATGTGCAGCCAACATTATTTTTGTTGAGGATTCTCCTTTTTTAGTAGCTATTATATTACCTAACAGGTCTTCTTCAATACTATCAACATGTTCTTTAAGTTCATCTTTAATAATATTTGTAATTTCCCCTTCAAATCCAGAAATTCCTGGAGCAAGAGATAATTTTTTCATTAATTCCATATTTATTCACCTTTTAATTAATTAATTATTTTATTTAACTATATTGTCTTATATAAAATAAATATTCCAATAATTAGCAATATAATTTGAGGCCACAAGTTTAAGACAACCTTTGGAATAAGTCCTAATTCAACAGCAATCCAAGTTAATGCAAAAAGTATAATCAGGAGTCCAACAAAAATTCCAGTCTTGCTTATCTTTCTCTTAATATCATTTATAGGAATATCCTCTTTCATGGTAACACCTTCAAACTCAGTATTATATAACAATGTGTCTCAAAAACATGAAAAATCAACGGAATCCCCATAGAGATTCAACATGATATACCATCAGATTTCATATTTTTTCCAAAAGTACATCCAAATTAAAAATTAATTATTAAAATAAAGATAAATGATTCTT
>JAISZW010000252.1 GCA_031284445.1 Candidatus Methanovirga basalitermitum
AATGCTGTCAACTTAAGGATTTTTGATTAAAATTTCTATTTTGAATCTTACTTATTCAGACTCTATTTTTAATTTCAATCAAAGTTTAAAAAAATAATTTTCTTAAGTTGACAGCAATGATTGTTTTATAGAATATATTCAATATTGGTGAAAACATAGGACATAAAGATGTGAATGGATGATATGATGAATATTGATGTTGTAATTATTGGGACTGGTAGAGTGGGTTTAACCTTAGGGTTTATGTTAGCAAAGGTAGGTTTAAAAGTTGTTGGTATTGATAAAAATAAAAGTATCATTGAAAAAATTAACAAAAATGAAATGCCTTTCCATGAACCAAAATTTGATGAAATAATTAAAGAAGTTGATTTTAGTGTAAGAGAAGATTATGGGATTATTTCAAAGTCTAAAAATGTTATAATAAGTATTGGAACACCTTTACTGCCAAATATTGAAGCAGATTTTTCACAATTAAATAGTGTTATGAATGAACTTGTGAAAAATTTAGTTGAATTTCAAAATATTATTATTAGAAGCACAGTTGCCCCTAAAACAATGGAATACATAAAAAATTATTTAGAGAAAAACACGAATATGAAGGTGGGTGAAAACTTATTTCTAAGTTTTGCTCCTGAAAGAGTCGCTGAAGGAAAAATTTGGGATGAATTACAAAATCTACCCCAAATAATTGGAGTTGAAGATGAAAAAAGTTTCAAAAAAGCTAATGAAATTTTTCAATTGTTTACAAAAAAGATATTTAAAACAAATTATTTATCAGCTGAATTAGTAAAACTTTTTAATAATAGTAGTAGATATGTAAATTTTGCAATTTCAAACTATTATGCAATCATTGCAGAGAAATTTAATCAAGACATCTATGAGATTTTAAAAATGGCAAATTATGATTATCCTCGAGGGGAAATTCCTTCTCCTGGTTTAACAAGCGGAACTTGTCTTAGAAAAGATTTTGGTTTTATTAGTGAAACTTTTCCTTTCTCAGACATTTTTTTAAGTTCTTGGAGAATAAATGAGTACATGCCCAAGTTTATAGTTGATAGTGTTTGCAATAAAGTTAAAATCCAGAATAGAAATGTCACGATCTTAGGTTATACTTTTAAACAAGATAGTGATGATATAAGAGATAGTTTAGTACCTAAATTAATAAGGTACATTAAAAAAGAGTTACCTGATAATATCTTTGTTGTTGAACCTAATCTTGATTTAACTGATGAGGGTTATGAAAATTGTCTATTGTTGGATGCTGTCAAAAAAGGGGATATAATATTTATAACAATTCCTCATTCAGAATTCATTGATAAAAATGATGAAATTTTTGATCTTGCAAAAGATGATGCTTATTTTATTGATATCTGGAATGTTATGAATAAAAATAAGATATTTTTTAAAAAATGGATGGAACTATAAAAAATGGATGGAATTATAATATATTATGATTTAAGTTAAACATAGTTTTAGAAATTGATAACATGAATAAATTTCATTAGTTATAAAAGTTTTGGTATATGCTATAGTTTTTGGTAGTTATAATACAATCTAAAGAGGGAGTACAATGAAAAAAAAACTGATAACTGGTGGAGCTGGATTCATTGGGTTTCATTTAGCAAAATGTATTTATGATGATGATTGTGAGTTAACATTAATCGATGATTTGTCTCGTGGAAATGCAGATGATGAATTCCAGGATTTTATTTCAAAAAATAATGTTAGTTTTATTAATGCTGATATGACTAAAACAGACTTTTTCAAGGATCTTGATGATTATTACGATGAAATATATCATTTAGTTGCAATTAATGGCACGAAAAATTTCTATCTTTTTCCTGAAAATGTTTTGAGAGTTAATATTTTATCTATCATGAATATTCTCGAATGGGTAAATAAAGATAGGTGTGGAAAATTTCTTTTTTCTTCATCATCGGAAGTTTATGCTGGAACAATTGAAGAATATTTAAATGATGGCTATATTCCTACAAAGGAGGATATTCCTTTAACTATAAACGATATTTTCAATCCAAGATTTTCTTATGGTGGTAGTAAAATCATAGGCGAATTATTAACAATAAATATGCTAAAATCTAAGGATGTGAAATTTTCAATAGTACGATATCATAACATCTATGGTTCTCGAATGGGCTATGATCATGTTATTCCTGAGTTTTGCCAAAGAATTCACGAAAAGATGGATCCTTTTCCTATCTTTGGTGGATATGAAACAAGAGCTTTTTGCCATGTTTTTGATGCTGTGAATGCTACTAAACTTGTTATGAAGTCTGATAAAACTAATGGTGAAATTCTACATATAGGAAATAGTGATGAAGAAGTTTCGATAATTGAAGTTGCTAAACATCTATTTAATATTTCAGGAATTAATCCAAAGTTAGATATTCGAGAAGCTCCTCTTGGTTCTGTTAAAAGACGTTGCCCTAACACCAATAAAATTGAGAAGTTAATCAAGTATAAACCTGAAATATCTCTAAAAAATGGTTTGGTAAATGTTTACAAGTGGTATATGGAAGATATTGATAAAAAAGATGTGGATTAGGTTCAAAATAGAAAAAAAAGTATTTGGATGAAATAAAATGCCAGTAGAATATAATAGAAGCAGATTTGAATATAGATTTAAAAGATAAGAGCTGATTAGATGGCTATGGAAAAAAATTCTTTAATATATGTTCCAGGGGGCGATGGATTAGTTGGTTCTGCGATTATAAGAAAACTTAAAGAATTAGACTATAACAACATTATTGTTAAACCCCATAAAGAGTTAGATTTAACACAACAGATTGATGTTAATGATTTTTTTGAATCTGAAAAACCTGATTTTGTTTTTCTTGCAGCGGCAAAAGTTGGGGGTATTGAAGCTAATCGTAAGAATCCTGCTGAATTTTTTTATCAAAATTCAATGATTGCAAATAATGTTATTCATGCTTCTTATCAGAACAATGTCTCTAAACTACTATTTTTAGGAAGTTCTTGTATTTATCCAAAAGAGTCTAAACAACCTATAAAAGAAGAATATTTATTATCTGGATATTTAGAAGAAACAAATGAAGCTTATGCGATTGCTAAAATTTCAGGTCTTAAAATGTGTCAATATTATAAGTCTCAGTATGGTGCAAATTTTATAAGTGCTATGCCCACCAATTTATATGGGATTAATGATAATTTTGATTTAGAAAGTTCTCATGTCCTTCCTGCTTTAATTCGTAAGTTTCATGAAGCAAAAATCAATGATCATTGCGAAGTTGAAATTTGGGGTACTGGTAAGCCAATGCGAGAATTTTTACATGTAGATGATTTGGCTGATGCATCTGTGTTTTTAATGAATAATTACAATGGTTTAACTCATGTTAATGTAGGTACTGGAGAGGACATTTCAATAAAAGAGTTGGCTTTACTAATCAAAGATGTAACTGATTTTAAAGGAAATCTATATCTTAATACTACAAAACCAGATGGTATGTTTCGTAAATTACTTGATGTTAGTAAATTAGATGGATTAGGTTGGAAAAGTAGAATATCTTTAAGGCAAGGTATTTCAGAGACTTATAAATGGTATGTTGAAAATAGATAAGTTTTATCATAGACACAAAAAGAATACTATGAATATAAACTCGTTTTATTGTTAACTGGGAGATATTATTTCATTTCATCAAAACAACACCAAAAACAAAAAAATATTAAGAATTAAATGTTCTTTAAGGAGAATCTTAAAAAGTTGAGAGGTTTAGCATGGTATATGGAGAAAACTTTTTTAATGGAATTCTTGATGAGGTTGACGATGAGACTGTTTTACCAAATGATAAATTTGAAAAACATGGGAATATAACTGAAAAAGAATTTTTAATTGATGAAGATTTAATAAAATATTTTTCCCAAGAGTTTGACTTAAATACAATATTTATTTCTTGTATTCTTTTTAATTTAACCAAATTTACTTATAGCAAGAAGATTCTAATTAGTAACCTGTATAAAAAAGAAGACCAGCAGCTTGATAAGATCGTCTTCGGTGGGTACATCAACACTACTGATAATGTTGAAACTTTCTTAAATAAAATTAATCATCGGATAATCAAAACAAAAGAATATGAAAAACATTTTAGTATTTTTAAAAAGTGTAATAATTTAGTCATGCCTGACTTTCAATATTTCTATTCGCAAGAAGATAAATGTGATAATCTTAATCTTCTTGATTCTAATCTTTCATTAATTATCAAAAAGAAAAAAAATAATGTAAAAATCAATTTTATATATAATGATGGATATTATAGTGAAAAACTAATTCGAACATTTTATAATTCATTTATTATTGTATTAAATAAATTTAAAGAAAAAAATACTCTTCTTAAAGATATATCTATTAAAATTAATTCTTCTAAAAGCTATAAACTCCAAAAAACTACGAATACAACATTGAATAAACTATTTGAAAAAGTAGTTGAAAAAAATATTGATAAGATTGCTTTGATTGCAGAAGATAAAAAATTGACTTATGGTGAGTTGGATAAACTCTCTAATAGGATTGCTAACGCACTTATTAAAAGAAACCTAAATATTGAGGATAGAGTTATTATTAATTTAAAACGTGACACTAATCTTGTTATAGCTATTTTTGGTGTTATAAAAGCTGGCGGACAATTTATCCTCATGGATTCCAATGATCCAGCAGAAAGAATAAATTTTATAAAAAGAGATACCAATGCTAAATACATTATAGGTAATAATCAACAACTACATGGTTTAATTATGGATACTCTTCTTGAAGAAAGAGATGAAAGTAATCCTAATATTGATTTAAATCCCGATAATCTTTTCTGTATTGTTTATACTTCTGGCTCAACAGGAAAGCCTAAGGGAGTTATGTTAGCTCATGAAACAATTTTAAGTGAAGAATTATTGGATTCATTTACTTACTTTAAAATAGAAGATGTTTTTTTACTTAACCTTAATCAAGCCTTCATTGGATTTATAGGGACTCTGTTACTTTTTTTATATAAAGGTCTGAAAGTAGTTTTAGCAAATGAAAAAGAATGTTATGATGTTAATAGTTTAATTCCTTTGTTTAAAAAAACGAAGTTTGAAATTATGCATGTAACACCTTCAATGATTGAGGAATATATGGAGAACGAAAGCTTTTTAGAAATACTGAAGTATATTAAGATAATAATTTTTGGTGGTGAAAAACTCAGTAAAAAGTTAATAAAAAAAATCAAGAAAATTAGTAATGCAGATTTATATAATCTTTATGGTTCAACTGAAACCCCTTTCAGCAATATTAACCTTATTAACAATGATAGCTATATTATTGGTAAGCCAGTAATAAATGTTTTCGAGAGAGTTGTGGATGTTGATGGCAATCCATTACCACCGTATGTTGTAGGTGAAATGTGGATAGGGGGATTGAGGGTTGCAAAAGGATACTGGAATAGTAAAAAATTAAGCCAAGAACGATTCATCACTATTGATAGTATGCCTTTTTTTAAATCAGGTGATTTAGCTAAATATGATGAAAATGAGGGTTACGATGTTATTGGAAGAGTAGATAGTCAGATTAAACTTAGAGGTCAGAGAATAGACCCTGGAGAGATAGAAAATAATGTTCCTATTAATATAGGTGTGGAGAAATCAGTAGTGGTAGTTAATAACAAGAATACAAATCAAATTTTATCACTATATTTTACAACAAAATCAAAATACTTAAAGGATGATGAAATACTTAAGATTAAAGAGAATATTAAAAATCATCTTAAGGATAGATTACCTAGTTTTATGATTCCACAAGTCTATATTTATTTGAATGAGTTTCCTAAAACAAGAACAGGTAAAATTAGCAGAAATGATTTGAAGGATTATGATGATGATATTAATGAGATTATTGAGCCTTCAACAGATTTAGAAAGGGAAATATTTGATTTATCTGCTGATATACTTGGTCATGATAATTTTGGAGTGACAAACGATCTTTTAAGCATAGGATTCACTTCGTTGAATTTTTTAAGATTAAAAACGAAAGTTAATAAAATCTATGGTGTGGATTTACCATTTATAATAGATTATGGTAATATAAAAACAGTAGCAAATAATATAGAAAATTCAAATGAATACATTCCTGTTAAACATGAATATAGAGATTTTTATCCTTTAACTTATAGTCAAACTTATTATTATGATTATATTAAAAAAAATCTTAAATCTTTAGAATATAATATGGCATTTTCTCTAAATTTTAGGGATTTTAATGTCTTTAAGTTAAGAGATGCATTATTAAAGACTGTTGAACTTAATTCTTATATCAAAACATGTCTATGTGAAAATGATGATGGAATTTATCAAAAAAGAAATGATAAGTACGAAGCTGATGTTAAGATATTTAATAAGAAATTAACAAGAAAAATCGAAAGAGAATTTATTAAACCTTTTAATGTGTTTGAACCCCCTTTATTTAGATTTGAGTTATACTACCAAGATATGGAAGTAAATTTATTAATGGATGTTCATCACATTATATCTGATGTTTATTCAATTGATATTTTTGTTATTGATTTAATTAAAGAATATTATGGAGATATTCCAGAAAAAAAATATGATTATTTTGATTATACCATAGACCAATTACAAATAAGTTCTTCAGATAAAAAACAATCCAAATATTATTTTTTAAATATAATAAATGATTTTTCATTAGATTATTACATGAAACCATCACCCATTAGATTAGATTATAATTTAATTTCTAAATCTATTGTTTATAAAAATAAGTTCAATGAACTTTTAAAAAAATATGATATCTCAGAAGATGACTTAATCTTATCTGCAATTACGATGTGTTTAACTAAATTTTTAAATATCGATAATATTTTAGTAAACTATGTCTTTAATGGCAGATATCATGGCAGATATTTTGATACTTTTGGGTATTTTGCTCAAGTTATTCCTTTATTTTTTAAGGTTGATGAGGAATCATCTATTCAAGATTATTTAAAGAATATAAAAAAAGTTAAAAATTTTTCTATGAAAAATTCTTATAATTTCGATCCAAGAAATCTAATTGAAGATTATCTGAATTGTGAAAGGAAAATTTATATTCAATACAACTACTTTGATAAGAGAAAATATAATCCTTATTTTTCGGACAATGAGAATTTAAGTAATAAATACCATATCAAGAATGTTCATGCTAACAAGATAAAGTCCGATGATTTCTTAGGATTTAATGTTAATAAGAATTCAAATTTAATTGAATTAAAACTGGAATATATTCCTGCTTATTATTCTGATGATGAAATAAATGTTTTTCTTAGTAACCTTAGTTTATTATTGGAGTTAATGGTAAATAATCAGATAGGAAAAATACGGGATTGGTTAATCTAAGAGTTTAATAGCTAAACAACTTATTTTAATTGAACATTCAATGTCGTGATAAATTGTTAAATCATTTAATGAAAATATTGGATCTAATTGAAGATATCTCTCAGATGAACCTTTGTAAAATGCTATGTTAATTGAATCTATTAAATCATTATTTGTCATTTTAATAGAATCTAAATTAGGGTGATTGAATTTTAAAAATCCGTCCTTTGATGATTGTATAACTATTTTCATCATGGTATCTTTCTTATAATTATCTTTAAATTGTTTTAGTGAGCTTAATTTAATCTTATGGTTTTTTTTCAATTCTAAAGTTGCACTATTTTTAAAAATTTTATTTGAAGATTTTGTAAATAAATCTGATCTATCACATTTAAGTTTAATCCAGTTATTAGGAATTATTGATTTGTTCATATAAGTATTGTACCATGGATCTGGTGCAATGACTATCTTATTTATATTAGAGCTAAGCCATGCACCCCACCAATGAAAAGTGCTGTTAGATATTATAAAGTGTTTACAATTACTTATTAATCTTAAATCTTCATAATCTTTATCAATACCATTGTGTGTTATGAATACAGTAGGATAATCTATTTTGATATTATCTTTAACCCATTCAGGATCATTAGAGAAAATGTAGTAAACAGGACTATCTACCTTTTTAGCTATTAAATCAACACCATTTAAAAAATAATTTAGTGTAGAGATACCCAATTGTGCTTTCAAATAAGGATCAAGAAAATCTCCGCGACGAACACATAAAGCAACTGAATTAGTTGAAGATATCTCACTAATTAAATCACTATTTTTTTTAGTTGGAGGGTTTTTTATCTTAAGTTCATTCTGTATAATAATTTTGTTATGTAGAAAATATTGTTCATTCATCCAATTTCCAGTTAAAAATTTGTCTCCTTTTAAATTTTTAATAATTTCTTTGAGATGGGGGTTATAATTGTCAAAAGAATTAAAAATATGATCTTCTTGAATAACATTATATTTTGGATTAATTTTTTTTCGAGATTTTAAATTTAAATTTCTAAAAATTATATTTAAGAAAAAACTGATTGTTAAAGGTGTTATTGAAGAAGAGAAATTTTCTTGAATATCAAAATGATTTAAGTTATAATGTTCATGTTTTTGTTGCTTAAAGAATCTACCAACCAAATCGTACTGAAACTTGTTTAAAGAGAAATCTTCTTTTAAGTCATGAGAAAGTGACCTTATTAATGCATATTGAAACATTTGGTTTCCAACACCACCCCATAATTCGACAGTTAGCATAGTAATATCTTATCTATTGGTTCGATTAATTTAAGCTGTTGTTAATTTATTAAAAGTTTAATAAAAGTTTTTTTTAAGGTCTCTAATAAGGATTCTACAATTTAAGGTTGTAAATTTTTGTGGAGTTTTTCTAAAATTTCCAAATTATCTATAAAGAGGCTGGTAAAAATTCTAAAAGCAATAAAAAAAACTATTACTGCCTATGTTTATGTATTGCTACAGGTTAGATAACTTTTATAGTCATTTAAAGATAAAAGAAATAATTGTTGCAAACTTCTAAATAAAAGTAAATTTTTCCAAATAACCCCACAATTTCATACAGGTTCCACAATTTTTATCACAGTACCTGACCTAAAATTATCTATAAATAACAGATATAATAAATTTAAATGTAATATTAACAATTTTTATAATTTGTTATTTTATAGATGTATAAATAAAATAACATTTTTTAGCAAAATATAATATGCCTAATGAATTTCATGTCAATATATAAAAAGTATTGAGTTCAAGAAGATATTAGTGGAAAATTTAGACAATCTTTTTAATATATATTATGTATAAAAAAAAACAATTTAAATATTTTTCTAATTGAACAGAGGGTAAATAAAGAAGATTCATTTTTCTAACTTAAAACAAGTTTTAAGTAATGAACTTCTTTAATTTACTTTAATTTATCATAATAATTAAATATCCATAAATAGTTATTAAATATTATCTCAGGATAGGTGTGGATTTTGGATCTTGATGCTCTTGTAGATACAATTCAAAGTTTTGAAGGTGTTTTAAGAAAGAATTCAATTGTAAAGATAACAGATTCTTTAAAAGAAGTATATAACATAAATGGAAAAACATTCATTGGTTTTGGAGATGATTCGTCAGCTATTGATATAAATGATGATAAAGCTATTCTTGTGGCTGCTGATGGAATCTGGGGCAAATTAATTGATGTTGATCCTTATTGGGCTGGTTATTGTTCAATTTTAGTTAATGTGAATGACATTGTGGCTATGGGTGGAGAACCATTAGCAATGGTCAATATACTGTCAGTTAAGGATAAGAATGTTGGTGATGAGATTATTAAAGGAGTAGTTGATGGTTGTCATAAATTCAATGTTCCTATGGTTGGTGGTCATTTTCATCCTGATGCTGATTACAATGTATTGGATGTCTCTATAGTTGGTATTGCTGATAAAAATCATCTGATAACAAGTTTTGGTGCTAAAGTCAAGGATAAAGTTATTGTAGCCATTGACTTAGATGGAAGACAACACCCTAAAGCTCCTCTAAATTGGGATACTACATTATATAAAGATGATGAGATCGTTCAAAGTCAATTAAAAGCCATGAAAACAATAGCTAAATTGGATTTGGTGAGTGCTGGTAAAGACATTAGTAATCCAGGGATTATTGGAACATTGGAAATGTTACTTGAGTCTTCAACTTGTGGAGCAAGAGTTTACCTAGAAAAAATTCCAAAGAATGATAATGTAAGTTGGAAGGATTGGTTAAGAATTTATCCTGGTTCTGGTTTTGTTTTCACAGCTCTAGAAGAAAATATAAATGAAATCAAAAAATTATTAGATGAGGTTTCTCTTGAAAGTCAGGTTGTAGGTGAGATAATTTCAGATAAGAAACTATATTTAAATTATGATGGTAATGAAAAGGTAGTTTTTAACCAAGAGAAAAATCCTATTTTAAATTTAAACCATAATTAATTAAATACATCTTAAAATTTAATATCAATGATAAAAATAATAAAATTATCATTCAATTTATGGGGATAGTTGATGTTAGTAAAAGTTAATGGTGAAGAGATTGATTTACCAGAAAATTCTACAATTAGGGATGCTATTGAAAGGGCTGATGCTCCATACAATCCTAAAAGTATAATTTCTCTAATTAAAGGAAAAAAAGAGTTTGAACAAAATATTACTAAATACAAGATAAAAACCCCTAAAGGGAATATTATAATTGAATTAGTTTCAAATGCTAATAAATTAACTGACCTATGGAGGAATAGCTATAAAGAGTTTAAAAACAAGAAGATAAGGTGGACAACCTCAAAAGAAATAGCTGTAGGTCCTATAGTAACACAGTTAACTCCATCTACAGAAGAATTTAAATATAGGCAAGGAGATGTTATATTGAGTTTATCTGGATTTAGTAATGAGTCGACTCATTTAATCATTTTCAAAGAAGATAGTGCAGGTACCTATAGTACTCCTGAAATTAATCAAGGCATATTTGCTAAAGTTATCGGTGGAAAGAGAACTTTAAACAATTTAATAAGTGAAGATCATATAATTGAGATTGAAGGAGTTGTTGAAAAAAAAAGTATTACAGATTCAGCCCATGCAGATGATTTAAACACGATTTTAGAAGAAGGAAATCAAATATTTACTTATGTTCTCGTTGAACCAACTCAAGACTCTCCTCAATCTGTTGAACATTTATTTTCATTGATTGAAAATGATATGATTAAGGTAGACTATGAATCAAATTCTTTTCTTGGGTTTTATAGAATGGAAGGTCTTGGTAAGGATGTGGAATATTCTACAATGAGAAAAAGAGGGTCTGTAACTTTAAGAAACACAGGTAAAGGAATTGGTAAGGTTTACATATATCGTGAAGATAGAGTTCAATCTCCAGCACATACACATATAGGATTTGTTAAAGTTGGAATGGAATTAATAGACATTGCAAATACTGGTGATTTCATTACCATTAAAACGGATCCTGAAAGAATAATGACAATGACAATGACTCAAAAAGAAGCAAGTGAGTTCTTATCTATTCAAAATATTGAACAGATCAGGGAAGGAGTTCTTGATGATGATGCTCTTGTGGTTAGCCAAGACCCAATAAGCACCATTGACATTTTAAAAGAGAAAAAAGTTAAAACTACGGGAATTGTTAAAGATAACTTAATCTTAGTAGATATCTACAATGAAGATGCCCCTCGTTCGTCGATGTACTTTAAAAAAGTCACGAATATAATTGAAAAACCTATTGGAACTCTAAAAGTTCATTTTACAGTTTCTAATATGAAGATATCAATTTTTGAAGGCAATACGAAGGAGGCCAAAGGTTTAATCCCTGAAAATACTCCAATGGATAAGGTTTATTCAGGAACACTTGGTATAACTAATATGTCAAGAAAGAATGTCGGTTTAATTGGTGTTAGATTTGAAGATAACAATGAGTATGGTCCAACAGCAGAACCATTTGATGGAACAAATATCGTTGGAAAGATTAAAACTGGTTTTAAAGTCATTGAAAAACTTAAAGATGGAGATATCATTTATTTAAAAGAAAATTAAGGGCGGTGTGAAATATCCAACTGATGGATTTTTTATCTCATTTATATATATTTTTTTAAATATAATTCTCTTTTAATCATTTTAATCAAATATATTTATTTTTAAAAATACGAATGTATTTTGAAAGTTAGAAGAATTTTTTATTCTTATTTATTTTAAAAATTACACCTATAAATGCTATTTTCAAAATTATTTAGAAAGTAACATGTATAAATGATTATTTTTGAAAAATTTAAAAAGTTACAGTTATAAATGTCTATTTTATAATATATAAATTTTACCTCAAACTTCTAGAAAAAACAGAAACTTGTTTCAAAATGGAACGAGTTTGATTTTCATCTAATTCCTATCATTATAAATATTTTACAAATGTTTTATAATAGCTTGATTATTAACATTAAACAATTTACTCATAGTTTTTTGTGTAGCCCACATAGTCTTATTTTCTTGATCAAAGATTACCTCTAAAGTAACTGCACCTTAATCACTCTATTTTCAATTTAGAAGAATTTATTTTGTTGATTTAAACTACTTATTCATTCTGATGATAATGTTAATTTATTTATTTTTAATTTAATTTATTATAATAATTTATTTTTATTTATAATTGTTTTTAATTGTTATATAAGTCAAATATCTGTTTTAATCAAAATTTTAATATTTGAATTGTGCAACAGCATCAAAGAAAAACTTCGTTTTTCTAATTTCAAAAAAATAAAAATATTTTTTTTATCTAAATTATGTATTGAAATATAATAGAAATTCTCTACAGTAAATTAATAAAAATTCTTTTATTAATGAATATGCTATAAGCTTCCTTATAAATTTTCAAATATTAAAATAATTAATTTAACAAGCTATTATTCATTAAGAAGATTACATCTTTACTATTAAAATAAATTAAAAATAGGAGAATATGAAAAGATTTATATAGTTTAATTAACAAAAATGATCATGTATTTCTTAGTGAATTAATGTTAGAACTGTTTAATTTTTGAATAACTTTATTTTAAAATCTAAAAATTAACTTTTTATTAAATAATAAGCTAAATGGAGAAAAATATATGATCTATGATGATAAAAGTATTGAAGAAGAAATAGAAGGCAATGAAGAAATTAAAGAAACTATAGGAATAGAAAGTGAAGAAGTAGAAGGCAGTGAAGAACTTAAAGAAATTGATGAAATAAATGAAGATTCAGATGATGAGAACGAATCATTGCCTTTTGCTAAAGCAGAAGTTGTTAGGCTCATGAAACAAAACCTTGATAAAGACAAGATGATAAGAGAAAGAGTTAAGGTAGAAATGAATAATTTCTTAGGGGATGTTCTTAGAAAAGTTTGTAAACAATTAAATGAATATCCATACACGACAATTGAATATGAAATGCTTAAAGAGTCAATTTATCCTTATACAAATATTGAAAGAATAAACCAAGAAAAAGAAAGGATTTTGTTACATTTAAATGCTATTAAAGCAGATTGTAATGCTTTATCTGCTGATGTTATAAAAACTCTAAAAATTAAAGATACTTTAGAAGAAGAAGATGAAGACTTTAAAACCATTGGTGAAGTTACTGAAAAAGAACAACAAAATATCTAACTTCATCTATTAACTTTATCATATACTTTTTTTATATTAATTTTAAAGTCTCAGATCGCCCATCAGTCATCACAAAATCAGAGCTCATAGGGTTCATCACAGACTTTTTAATATTATCCAAACATTACTCCAGCTTCTCTTTTAAATTCATCATCATGGTACCTGTTCATGATTTTATTAACAGCATCCATGAAGTCTGATACTGCAACTTCACTACGCTCTTCTCTAATAGCAAACATTCCTGCTTCGGTACAAATAGATTTAATGTCCGAACCAGAAGCACCATCAGTTAAATTTACTAAAAGATCAATATCAACTTCTTGTGATAGAGACATTTTCACGGTGTGGATTTTGAATATTTCTTTTCTTCCTTCTTCATTAGGAATTGGAACCTCGATGAACCTATCAAATCTTCCTGGTCTAAGTAAAGCAGGATCTAAAATATCTGGTCTATTTGTAGCAGCAACAATACCTATATCTCCCCTGGATTCAAAACCATCGAGTTCTGCAAGTAATTGCATTAATGTTCTTTGAACTTCACGATCTCCACTTACAGAACTTTTAAGTCTTTTAGCTGCAACAGCATCAAGTTCATCTATGAAAATTATACTCGGTGCTTTTTCTTTAGCTAATTCAAAAACATTTCTAACAAGTCTTGCTCCCTCACCAATATACTTTTTAACAAATTCCGATGCTACAACTTTAATAAATGTAGCATTAGTTTCATGTGCAACTGCCTTGGCAAGCAATGTTTTTCCAGTCCCTGGAGGACCAAATAATAAAACACCCTTTGGTGGTTCAATACCTATTTTTTTGAATAGGTCTGGTTTTTTAAGTGGTAATTCAACGGTTTCTTTAATTTCAACTATTTGTTCATTAAGACCACCAATGGTCTCATAAGAAATATTAGGCTTTTCTTCAACCTCCATTGAATTAACAATAGGGTCTTTCTCAGAAGGAAGCACTTCAACCACACCAAATGTTTGTTGATTTAAAGCTACTCTTGAACCAGGTACCAACAATTCTGAATCTAAAAATTTAGAATGGTTTATAAGGAAATGGGGTCCTGTACTACTTTTTACAGCCAATCTATTATTATCTAAGACTTCTGTAATTGTTGCTAAGACCAATGGAGGAGACCTAAATCTTTCTACTTCTTTTCTTAGAGATTTAACTTCACGCTCTAATCTAACTTTCTCATTTTCTGTGAAAACTTTATCTTTTTCTAATTTTCTAACTTTCCACATTAAATTTCTTTTAGTTTTAGTGTTTTCCTCTTTCAGCATTTGAATTTCTTTTTTAAGGTCTTCTAATCTGTCGACTTTAGGGTCAAATGGGATTGCTTCCATATTATTAATCACTTCCTGTTTAATATAATAAATATCTTATAATAAATATCTTCAATAAATATTTTTAATCTTTACATTTCTTATTTAAAATATAGTTTATATAAGTTAAGTATTTTATATCTTTCTAACTAACAATTTACAATACTTTTATTTTGTATACTATAATATTTAAATTTTTCGTATGTGAGCCTGTAAAAAATTGTGGAGATTTTCTAAAATTTTCATAATTTATTTATAAATAAAAATTAATAGTGTAAAAGCATCGTTTAGGACATTGTTCACGGTTAATATTTTAATAGAGTTTATTATAGGTATATTTCATGGATTCAATAAGTTCTATGTTCACATTTTCAAATTCATCTAAAAAATCTATAATCTCTTCTACCTCTTCATACTTTCTCCTTGAGTGTTTAATAGAATTTTCAATCCTTGACTTCGATGAATCTTTAAAATTATCCCCTTCGCTAATAGTTAAGATATTTAAAAGTTCTTTCTCTAAATCCATTTGCTCAGCTATTTCAAATGATTCAATTAAAAGTGTAGAAACTCCTTTTGTGTAAATACTTCTCAACATTTTAAGTTTAGATGCATCACCAAGTTTATCACTTATTATTTTAATATTGAGTCCATAATCATTTAAAATAGCTATTTTTTCAGCTTTTTCACCAGATAAAATGATGATTGAGCTATTTGAGCTAATTTTGCCAATAATAGCTCCATCCACAAAATTTCCACCAACCATATTTCCAATTTTCTTGGTTGATGTTGGGGATATATTATTTAAATCAAGCAAGATGTTATCTGTAATTGAACCATACTTTTTTCCAATAGATATTGCTTTTGAAGGAGTGTTCGCGGATATTAAAATATCACAATTCTTTGCAACTTCTTTAAAGTTATTTAAATCCTTAACTTTTAACTTTTCAATTAATTTTTTAGTTTTCAAACTTCTTCCAATAGATGAACTTACTATTTCACATCCGTTTCTTATTAAATTTTCAGAAATTGTTGAAGCAACGTCTCCAAAGCCAATAAACCCTACAATCAAAATTATCCCTACTAAATTATAATTTTATCACAAAAAATAATTATAAACCATTCCATCAAAGAAATTCATGTTTTCTAACGAATTTTTGATGTTCTTCTTTTTTCTTTTCTTTAATTTTATTAGCTTCTTCTTTTTTAACTTTTAATTCTTGATTTTTATATAACAATTCTCCAATCTTAATTTCATAATCAGAAAAATAATTAGAATTTATATTTTCAAGCTTTAATAAGTTCTCATCAAAGAATTCATTGTATTTTTCTTTAAAAATTTTTTTTGTTTTTTTTTGTTTAAGTTCCTCTTTTTCTTTTAACTTTTCTTTTTTGCAAATTCTCTATTTTTAAATCTTTTATTTCTCTTTATTTTTTCATGAAACCTTTTTTTAGAGATAGTACTCCTTTGAACCTCTTTTTTATACTTATTTTTATCTCTATAAATTTCAATCTTAGATTTCTCTTTTTTATCTTTTTCTAATAAATTAAGTATCAAATTCACATCATTTTCCACATGATGGTTAATGATCCTTTGATTTTGATTAGAATTTATATTATATATTCCAATATCTCCGTTGTCTGTTTTATCGATTGAAATTGGACTAACTAAAATACTTTTTTCCATATTATCTTTTTCATTATTAATGAATTCTTTAAATTTATTAAGAGCATCCATATCACAATCATCATTCTTGTAATATTTACATTTAAGAATATTTTCACAATAAACAAATTTAAAATCTTCAATATTCTTTTTAAGAAGTTTACTACCACAAATAGGACACGATAAATTAAATGCATCTAAAGTTTCATTAAATATTCATAGTTTATCATTTAATTAATTCATAATAATAAGTTTTAAGTCAAATACTGTTAACTTAAAGATTTTTTTTATAACATAGAATATAATTATTTAAATATTGTTAATCTATAAGGGTATACATATTTACAATGAATTATCGGTCTTATAGTTTATTAGCAAATCATGAGCGATTTTATAGGTTAATAGAAATCCTCTATAATTATAGTGTTTTGCAAAAAGGAGGATGCAAAAAAGGAAAAAGTTATATGTGAGAAATGATAAAAAATAAACTAATGTTAAAAAGTTATAAATTAAATAATAAATTTGAGGTGTTAAATTAATGATATCAAATACATGGAAACTTAAGTTAAGACTATTTTTAGCTATTACTCTGTTATTTGGGATTGTATATGCTATATTAATAGTATTAGGAACTTTAATCTTCCATCAAGTATTTTTTCCAATGTATGCAGCTATTGGAATAGGCATGATAATTATCCAATATTTTGTTAGTCCAAAAATCGTTGAATTTACTATGAGAGTTAAATATGTTAGTGAAGAACAAGCTTCTGATCTTCATAGAATTGTTGGAGACTTAGCAAAAATTGCAAATATTCCTAAACCAAAAGTTGGAGTCTCAGAAATTGATATTCCTAATGCATTTGCATTTGGAAGAACACAAAAAGATGGTAGAGTCTGTGTTACACGTGGAATGTTAAATATTCTTAGAGAAGATGAAATTAGAGCCGTTTTAGGTCATGAAATAGCTCATATTAAACATAACGACATGATAGTAATGACAGTAATTAGTATGATTCCAATGATTTGTTATTACATTGGAATATCTTTTATATTTAGTAGAGGAAATAATGAAAATGACAACGGTGCGATAATAGGTATTTTAGCAATGGTAGCTTATTTCATTGGACAACTATTAGTTCTTTTTATATCAAGAACAAGAGAGTATTATGCTGATCAAGGAAGTGTTGAGTACGGAAATTCACCTGATAAATTAGCTTCCGCCCTCTATAAATTAGTTTATGGTACTTCAAAAGTTGACAAAAACGAAGTCAAAAAAGTTAAAGGAACTTCAGCATTCTTTTTAAATGATATTGGAAATTCAGATTTTGATATTCATGAACTTTCTCAACTTGATACAGATAATGATGGAAAAATCTCTGCTTCTGAATTATCTCAATTAAAATATAGAAAAATACATGTTAGTACTGGAAAAAAAGCTATGGAAATTTTTTCAACACACCCGAATATGTTGAAAAGAATGAGAAAATTATGTGAATATTTATAAATAACGGTACTCAAAAAACCAACAATAATTTATTTGAAAAAATTCCATTATTTTTTGGAAATAATAAAAATAGATTTTTTAGGATGACTTTAATGGATTGTTTTAATGGAATGGACTTCACTTTTTTTGAAAATGAAAAACAAAAAAGTTTTTGTATTAGGGTCAGGGGAAGTTGGGCTTAGAAGAGCTAAAAGATTTTTTGATGCTGGAAGTGAAGTCATAATAGCTGGGACTATTTTACCAAAGGAGTTAAAAGGAATTAGATTAAAACAAGTAGATATAAAAAATAATGTTAGTTATGATTTATTAAATGAATTAAAGGAATTAGTTGATTGGTCTGATTTAGTAGTTGTAGCAAGTGAGAATCATGAATTAAACGAAGAAATCAGTTTAATGGCAGAAAATAAGTTATTAAATCGAGCTGATCTTCCTCAAAAAGGAAATATTATAGTTCCTACTAAATTCAGTATAGATAGCATTGAAATTTCAATTTATACTGGTGGAAAGAGTCCAATAATCGCAAAAGAACTTAAAAAAAGAATATCTAAAGCAATAACTCATATAGATATCTTACAAATAGAGCTACAAGATTATTCTAGAAATATTTTAAAAGAAAAAAAACTAAATCAAAAAGAGAGAAAGGAAATATTGCTTGAAATCTTCAACGATGATAAGATTAAAAAATTGATTGAAGAAGAAAACTTAGAAGAAGCAAAAAAATATGTTTTAATGAAAATAGGATTTTAGAAAAATAGATCTTCTAAGTTTATATTAGATATTTAATAATTATGGTGTTTTGTTTTTTTTCTTAAATGCTTGGGTGTTTCAATGTTTTTAGGTAATTGACAAAAAAGATAAACTACTATCTTTCAACAAACAAAGATTCTCACATTAACAGATAAAGATATGTTTGAGCGGTTTGTCATGAAAGTGACACAAGCCGTTCTTAGGAAAGATTAGTAGAGAAACCTACTGATTTTATCCGACTATTTGTGATGATGAGCTTGAACATCAAATACTTGAAGATGATCTGATAAAAGCAGATAGAAGAGGTTAGGAGGGTATGACTTCAAAAAGTCAGGAATCAGAAATATTAAAGATTGAAATTGAAAAAGAAGGATGGACGAGCAGGTCAGATTAAGAACAGCGAAAAAAGAAGGTAAATTCATATCCCCCCCAAAAGTATAAAAAGAATAGAAATTTAATGGATACTATCAGTAAAAATCTGAACCGTCACAATAAACAACCTATAATAATAAATGTATTGATTAAACATTTGAACTTCGTTAAAGAAGTACTTATATTTATTTAACTTAATAATTTCCATGATTTAGAAAAAAATCTTAGTTGGCAGTTAATATAAAATAATATAACGATTATAGGGGTGAATAAATGGCAACATTAATTGAAGTAGATGAGATAGCTGATGGCTGGAAACAACTTGTTAAAAAAATAATAGTTGAAGGACATGATATTAATGATGAGCGAGGATCGCTAACAAAAGAGATATTAAATGTTTTAGTTCAAATACAAAATCCATTAGGAAAATTTTCAAAAGATTTTTTTAATTTAGGAAATAAAACAGATACTATTTTAGATATTAGAGTTCCTGAAGGTTATTTCTGGAATGGGGATAAACTTAAATCATATAGTGAGCAATTTATTAGTAAAAAAAAGCATGGCTTTGTTTACACTTACGGAAATCGACTTAGATCCCATTTTGAGGATGTTGATCAGATTGAACAAGCTATCAACAGATTAAAACAATGTCGGCAGTCAAGAAGAGCTATTTCAATAACATGGGATCAAGTAGTAGATTCTAAAAATGATGAAGTCCCATGCATGATTTTAGTTGATTTTAAAATTAGGGATGATAAACTTCATACAACAGCTCTTTGGCGTTCTCATGATATTTATGGAGCTTGGTTTCCAAATGTTGTTGGCTTAACTTATTTAGTGCAATATGTAGCGAAAAAAACAAATACAGGAATTGGAAGTATTACAATTCATTCAATTAGTGCTCATATTTATGAAGTTAACTTTAAAGAAGCAGAACAATTAGCCAAAACTTTAAAAGTTTAAGAAATAGGATCTTGGTCACGAAGTGAATTTAGGAGTCTTAAATTCATTTTTTAAAAGGTTGTCCGCAATCTCATCAATTGGAATAAGTTCTTGATTTCCAGAAGTCATATCTTTTACTGTGATTTTTCCTTGTTCTAAATCATTCTCTCCAACTAATATAACCTTACTTACATTTAAACTATTGGCAAAAGAGAGAATTTTCTTGATTTTACGATTGGATAAATCTGTTTCAGTTTTTATATTGGCTCTTCTAAGCTTTTGAGCAATTTCATAAGATTTTAATCTTGTACTTTCAGATATTGGAGCAACCAAAACTTGAACATCAGATGAAGATTTTAAATTTTTAATAGCTACTATCAGCCTATCAAATCCAAAAGCAAAACCAGTTGATTGGATATCTTCACCACCAAATGCTTTAATTAAATTATAAGTCCCACCACCGCATATTTGTTTCTGACTTTCAAGTTCAGGAACATACACCTCAAAAACAATACCAGTATAGTAATCCAATCCTCTTGCAACAGACAAGTTAACCTTATAATTATCTACTCCAAAAATAGCTAATAATCTTGTTAGTTCTCTAAATTCAATTAAAGGTTCATTTATATCATCATAGTTCTGTAAATATTTTTCAATATTAT